>NZ_JBHVYK010000095.1:16011-23264 GCF_042880855.1 Streptomyces sp. NPDC058291 | reverse complement strand
TCGAACGCACAGGCCCGCGGAGACCGCTCCCCGGGCCCCCCGCGCCCCTGGCAGGACGGGTGCGCTCACTGGCCGGGCGGGAGCGGCGGGCCGGGGCAGTGAGCCGACCCGCGTCGCAGCGCTCCGCCGAAGGCAGCGTCTCGAACGCACAGGCCCGCGGAGACCGCTCCCCGGGCCCCCCGCGCCCCTGGCAGGGCGGGTGCGCTCACTGGCCGGGCGGGAGCGGCGGGCACAATGGGGGTCATGGTCCGACGTACCGCCCGTCCTCGACGGAGCGCCTCCGCCGTCTCCGCGTCCGCCGACTGCCCGTGTGGTCTGCCCGCCGCGTACGAGGCGTGCTGCGGGCGCTATCACGCGGGCGGGCGGGCCACGGCCGCGCCCACCGCCGAGGCGCTCATGCGGTCGCGCTACAGCGCCTTCGTGCGGGGCGACACGGCGTATCTGCTGCGGACCTGGCATCCGCGGACCCGGCCGGAGCGGCTGGAGCTCGATCCGGGAATGCGGTGGACGGGGCTGGAGATCCTCGGGACGGCCGACGGGACCGCCTTCCACACGACCGGGACCGTGGAGTTCCGGGCCGCCTACCGGGGCGGCGCACTGCACGAGCGCAGCCGGTTCGAGCGGGTGGACGGGGCGTGGGCGTACGTGGACGGGGATTTCCCCGGATAGCCGTGCCGTGGCCGCCGGTCAGGGCGCCAGGATGTCCAGTTCCTGGAGGGCGCCGACCGTGATCTCGCGGGTCAGCCGCTCCGCGCGCACCGGGTCGCCCTCGCGGACCGCTTCCGCCACCTGCACGTGCAGGGTGACGGCGGCCGGGTCGGGGTCCTCGAACATGACCTCGTGGTGGGTGCGGCCGGCCAGCACCTCCGCGACGACGTCGCCGAGCCGGGCGAACATCTCGTTGCCGGAGGCGGCGAGGATCGCCCGATGGAAGGCGACGTCGTGGACGAGGTACTCCTCCAGGCGGTGGCCGCGTGAGTTGGCCACCATGCCCAGGGCGCACCGCGTCAGCTCGGCGCACTGTTCGGCCGTGGCGTGGCCGGCTGCCAGGCCCGCCGCGACCGGCTCGACGGCCGAGCGCAGGACGGTGAGCGAGCGCAGCTGGTGCGGGCGGTCCGCGCCGGCCAGCCGCCAGCGGATGACCTGCGGGTCGTAGACGTTCCACTCGGGCTTGGGGCGCACCGTGACGCCCACCCGGCGGCGGGACTCGACCAGGTTCATGGACTCCAGGACGCGGACCGCCTCGCGCATCACGGAGCGGGAGACGTCGAAGCGCTGGGCCAGTTCGTCGGTGCGCAGGACGCTGCCCGGCGGGTACTCCCCCGCGGTGATCGCGGGGCCCAGGGCGTCCAGAACTCGGCCGTGCAGACCCCGGCCCGGAGTGGTCATGCACACAGAGTACGCGGTAGATCACTAAGCCAAAAAGTCAGACTTATTCATCACAGCCTCTTGAATTCGTCGTACCTAATCGGTTCCAGTGTCGTCGGCGTCCGTTGGCGTCAGGCGTCGAGGAAGACAGCGAGGCGAAGATGCGCACCCCCCAGGTCGTCGTGGTGATGGGCGTCGCCGGCACGGGCAAGACCACCATCGGTCCGCTGCTCGCCGCCCGGCTGGGCGTCCCGTACGCCGAGGGTGACGACTTCCACCCCCAGGCCAACATCGCCAAGATGTCGGCCGGCACCCCGCTCGACGACGGCGACCGGTGGCCGTGGCTCGACGCCATCGGCGGCTGGGCGGACGAGCGGGCCGGGCTGGGCGGGGTGGTCAGCTGCTCGGCGCTGAAGCGGTCGTACCGCGACCGGCTCAGGGCCGCGGCCCCGGGAGTCGTCTTCGTGCACCTGGCCGGCGACCGGTCCCTGATCGAGGACCGCATGGGGCACCGGCAGGGCCACTTCATGCCCACCGCGCTGCTGGACTCGCAGTTCGCCACGCTCCAGCCGCTGCAGGCGGACGAGGCGGGCGTCACCGTCGACGTCTGCGGCAGCCCGGAGGCCATCACCGGCCGGGCCGTGACGGCGCTCGCCGCCCTGCCCGATGCCGCCGAGCGATCCTTCTCGATCGAGCGCCCCTCCTCGGCCGAGTAACCCCCTCGGCCGAGTAACCCCTCACCCTCCCCCGTCCCGATCAACCCCAAGGGAACCCCCGTGACCAGACTCAGCGTCGAGATGCTGGCGGCGGACACCGTCGAGCCGATCACCTCGGCCGGCCACGCACAACTGGGCATCGCCGTACTGGCGGGCATCGCCGTGATCGTCCTGCTCATCACCCGGTTCAAACTGCACGCCTTCCTGGCGCTGACCATCGGCTCGCTCGCGCTCGGCGCGTTCGCCGGGGCGCCCCTCGACAAGGCCATCGCGTCCTTCACCGCCGGGCTGGGCTCGACGGTCGCCGGGGTGGGCGTGCTGATCGCGCTGGGCGCGATCCTCGGCAAACTGCTCGCGGACTCCGGCGGCGCCGACCAGATCGTCGACACCATCCTCGCCAAGGCCGGCGGCCGCTCGATGCCGTGGGCGATGGTGCTGATCGCCTCCGTGATCGGCCTGCCGCTGTTCTTCGAGGTCGGCATCGTGCTGCTGATCCCGGTCGTGCTGATGGTCGCCAAGCGCGGCAACTACTCCCTGATGCGCATCGGCATCCCGGCCCTCGCGGGCCTGTCCGTGATGCACGGCCTGATCCCGCCGCACCCCGGCCCGCTGGTCGCGATCGACACGCTCGACGCCAACCTCGGGGTGACGCTGGCGCTCGGCATCCTCGTCGCGATCCCGACGGTGATCATCGCCGGTCCGGTGTTCTCGAAGCTCGCCGCCCGCTGGGTGGACGTACCGGCCCCCGACCGGATGGTTCCGCAGCGCCCGTCGGAGGATCTGAAGAACCGGCCGAGCTTCGCCGCCACCATCGCCACCGTGCTGCTGCCCGTCGTCCTGATGCTGTCCAAGGCGCTGGTCGACATCGTGGTGGACGATCCCGAGCACACCGTGCAGCGCGTCTTCGACGTGATCGGCTCTCCGCTGATCGCCCTGCTCGCCGCGGTCATCGTGGGCATGTTCACGCTGGGCAGGCCGGCCGGGTTCAGCCGGGAGCGGCTCTCGCGGACCGTGGACCTGGGGCTCGCGCCCATCGCGGGCATCCTGCTGATCGTGGGCGCCGGCGGCGGTTTCAAGCAGACGTTGATCGACTCCGGGGTGGGCCAGATGATCCTGGACATCTCCAAGGACTGGTCGATCCCGGCCCTGCTGCTGGGCTGGCTGATCGCGGTGGCGATCCGGCTGGCGACGGGTTCCGCGACCGTGGCGACGATCTCGGCGGCCGGTCTGGTCGCGCCGCTGGCCGCCGACATGTCGACGGCCCACACGGCCCTGCTCGTCCTCGCCATCGGCGCCGGCTCGCTCTTCTTCAGCCAGGTCAACGACGCCGGCTTCTGGCTGGTGAAGGAGTACTTCGGGCTCAGCGTCGGGCAGACCCTGAAGACCTGGTCCGTGATGGAGACGATCATCTCGGTGGTCGCCGGCGGCCTGGTCCTGCTCCTGTCGCTGGTCGTCTAGGGGGACGGCGATGAGTCACCCCCTGTTCGACATCGCCGGCCGGACGGCTCTGGTCACGGGCTCCAGCCGGGGCATCGGCCTGGCCCTGGCCCGGGGCCTGGCGGAGGCCGGCTGCACGGTGGTCCTCAACGGCCGCGACGCCGGGCGCCTGGAACGGGCCGCCGCCGGACTGCCCGCGGGCCGGGTCCGCACGGCCGCCTTCGACGTCACCGACGGTCCGTCCGTCGCCGCCGGGATCGCGGACGTCGAGGAACGGGTCGGCCCGCTCGACATCCTGGTCAACAACGCGGGCGTCCAACTGCGCGCGCCGCTTCTGGAGTTCACCGACTCCGACTGGCACCGGCTGCTGGACGCCAATCTCACCAGCGCGTTCCTGGTGGGCCGGGAAGCCGCCCGCCGGATGACGGAACGCGGCCACGGGAAGATCGTCAACATCTGCTCCCTGCAGAGCGAGGTGGTCCGGCCCGGCATCGCGCCGTACGCGGCCACCAAGGGCGCGCTGAAGATGCTCACCAAGGGCATGTGCGCGGACTGGGGGCCCTACGGCGTGCAGGTCAACGGCCTCGGCCCCGGCTACATCGAGACGGAGCTGACCCGGCCGCTGGTCGAGGACGAGGAGTTCAGCGCCTGGGTGCGGCGCCGCACCCCGGCCGGACGGTGGGGCCGCACCGAGGACCTGGTGGGCGGGTTGCTGTTCCTCGTCTCTCCCGCGGCGGACTTCGTCAGCGGGCAGGTGCTGTACGTCGACGGCGGCATGACGAGTGTGCTCTGAGGGGACGTGAGGCCGATGCTGGGCTGTGTGATCCACGGTCGGGGCGACCTGCGCGTCGAGGAGCTGCCCACGCCGTCGCCGGGACCGGGCGAGGTGCTCGTCGCCGTCCGCTACGGCGGGGTCTGCGGCTCCGACCTGCACTACTGGCGGCACGGCGGGGTCGGCGACTTCCGGCTGCGGGAGCCGATGGTGCTCGGCCACGAGGTGGTGGGGACGGTGCTCGCGCACGGCTCCCCCGATGCGTCGGGCGTGCCCGTGGGCGCCGAGGTCGCCGTGCACCCCGCCACCCCGTGCGGGGTGTGCCCGGAGTGCGCGCGGGGCCGGGCCAACGTCTGCCGGGACACCCGCTACCTCGGCAGCGCGGCCCGGACGCCGCACGTCCAGGGCGGGTTCGCGGCGCGGATCGTCGTCCCCGCCGCGCAGGCACGGCCGCTCCCCGGGGACTGGCGCCGCGGCGGGCCGCGCTCGCCGAGCCGCTGGCGGTGGCGCTCCACGCGGTGCGGCGGGCCGGCCCGGTGGCCGGCCGGCACGTCCTGGTCACGGGGGCCGGACCCGTCGGCTGCCTGGTGGTGGCGGCGGCGAAGGCGGCCGGCGCGGCGCACGTGACCGTGACGGACCTGCTGCCGGCCGCGCTCGGGTACGCGCGCGCCGCCGGCGCCGACACGGTCGTCCTCGCCGACGATCCGGCGGATCCCGGATGGCCGCCGGAGGCGGACGCGGCCGTCGAGGCCTCGGGAGCGGCCGCCGGACTCGACGCCTGTCTGCGGCGGGTGCGGCGCGGCGGGACGGTCGTCCAGCTCGGCATGCTGCCGCCGGGGCCGAGCCCGTTCCCGGGGAACCTGGTGGTCAGCCGGGAGATCGAACTGCGCGGGGCGTTCCGCTTCGACGTCGAGTTCGACGACGCCCTGGCCCTGCTGGCGGCGCGGCCCCTGTTCGACGGGCTGATCAGTGCGGTGCTGCCGGTGACGGACGCGGAGTCGGCGTTCGCGCTGGCGGCCGACCGGGCGCGCTCCTGCAAGGTCCTGCTGGACTTCGCGAGCTGAGGTCCGCGTCAGCGGCTCGCGCGCCATGACCGGCCCTCCGGGGAGCCGAGGACGGCTCCGGGGCGTCCAGCGGTACGAGGGACGCTACGGCCGCCACAGGCGGTGTTCGCGCTCCGCCCACTCCCGGCTCACCGAGCCGGTGCGCATGCCGCGGCGGGCCTCCGGGTCGCCCAGGGCCATCCCGATGTGGCCCGCCAGGACGACGCCGACGGTCAGGGCCAGCCAGTCGTGGACGAAGGTCGCGCTGGTGCGCCACATGATCGGCGCGAGGTGGGTGAACCACATGAGCAGGCCCGTGCCGAGCATGACCAGGGTCGCCCCGGCGATCCAGGCCGCGTAGACCTTCTGCCCGGCGTTGAACTTGGCCGCCGGACGCGACTCCCGGCGCTTGTCCCGGCGCAGCGCCGCCCGCAGCCAGCGTCGGTCGTGCGGGCCGAAGCGGTTGAGGTGTCCGAGGTCGGCGCGGAACGCGCGGGAGACCAGCCCCGCCAGGACGGGCAAGGGCAGGGCCAGCCCGGCCCACTCGTGGACGCGGACCACCAGTTCGCGGCGGCCCACGAGCTGGGCGAGCTCGGGGACGTAGAGGAAGGACGCGGTCACCACGCACACGCCCATCAGCAGGGCGGTGGCGCGGTGCACCCACCGCACGGCCCGGGTGAAGCGCGGCACGTGCGCGGCGGGCCGCGCCTCAGCTCGTAGGGTCATCGTCCCGTCCGTTCGAACGGCCGACCCAGGCGTCGACGTCGTAGCCGCGGTCCTCCCAGTAGCCGGGGCGCACCTTCTCGGTGACGGTGATGCCGGAGAGCCACTTGGCGGACTTGTAGAAGTACATGGGCGCCACATAGAGGCGGACGGGTCCGCCGTGGTCGTGGCCGAGGTCCTTGTCCTGCATCCGCAGCGCGACCAGGACGTCGGCGCGGCGGGCCTGGGCCAGGGTGAGGCTCTCGGTGTAGGAGCCGTCGAAGCAGGTGAAGCGGACCGCGCCGGCCCCGGGCCGCACGCCGGCCGCGTCCAGCAGTTCGGACAGCCGCACGCCCTCGAAGGGGGTGCCGGGCACCCGCCAGCCGGTGACGCACTGGACGTCCTTGACCACCCGGGTCTGGCGCATGGCCCGCAGCTCCGGCAGCGTGTAGGTGACGGGCCGGTCCACCAGGCCGTCCACGGTGAGGCGGTAGTCCGCGGCGTTCTTGTGGGGCACGGACGAGGTGACCGAGTAGTAGCGGAAGCCGCCGCCGTTGGGGAGCAGGCCGGTCAGGCCGGTGGGGTCCTTGTCGGCGGCGCTGCCGAGGAAGGCCTCCAGACCCCGCTGCAGCGGGGGTGCGGCGACCACGCCCAGGGCGCCCAGGGCGAGCGTGCCGAGGAACACCCGCCGGCCGACGGGCGTACCGCGTTCACCCGACGACCCCGACGACCCGGGCGACTCGGGCGACTCGGGCGACTCGGGCGACGGGGACGTTCCCGTGGACTCGGTGGGCCGGGGCGCCGCGGACGGCTCGGGACGGTCCGCTCGCCCGGGCGGTGCGGGACGTTCCGGTGGTGCGGGTCGTTCCGGTCGTTCGGCCGGATCGGACGGTTCGGGGTTCACCTGTCCATTCGAGCACCCGGGGGCCCGTCGGGGCCAGGGATCCGGGGCGGCCGTCAGACTTCCGTCATGACTTCTCGCCCGCCTCTCGGCCACGGCCCGGGCCGACCGGTTCCGAGCGCGCCGGCCCGGGCCGTCCGGAAGGCCTCGCCCGGACAGGGGCCGGGGCCGGAGCGGGGGCCAGGTCCGGAGCGGGGGCCGGGGCGGCAGCCGGGGCCGTGACCGGGGCCCCGTCGCGGCCAGGGGCCGGGTCCGGAGTGGGGGCCGGGGCGGCAGCCGGGGCCGTGACCGGGGTCCCGTCGCGGCCAGGGGCC
>NZ_JBHVYK010000095.1:0-15911 GCF_042880855.1 Streptomyces sp. NPDC058291 | reverse complement strand
GGGGGCCGGGGCGGCAGCCGGGGCCGTGACCGGGGTCCCGTCGCGGCCAGGGGCCGGGGTGCCGTCGCGGCCAGGGGCCGGGGCCGGGCGCTGCGGGTCACGGCCGAGGGGTGGCGGGGGCAAGGGCACCGCGGGACTTCCTCATCCTCCTCGGCGGCGGCTCTGGCACCGGCCCGCGATCGGCCGATCACGGACAGCCAATCCTCGGCCGGTGCCCCCGGTCAAGGGCCGGGTGCCGTGGCCCGCGGCGACCGCGGTGCGACGCCGGGCGGTTCACGGCGGCCCGTCGCTGGTGGGACCGGTGGCGGCCCGGACAGTCCCACGCCGGTGTGGCGTACGCCATGGCGCGGCCCGGCCGGAGCCCACACCATGGCCAGACGACCACGACGGCCGTACGGTCGCGTCCCGGCCCCGTGTCCGGGCGTCGCGGCGAGTCAACCGCCCGGTTCGGGGTATCCGAGCATCGTCCCGAGGCGGGCATCGAAGCAAGGGTTTCCGCTACTCCCAGGGGCACTGTGGGCGCTGGGACGCTACAGTCGGCCACACGCACCCCGTCCGTGGTCCGACCGGATGATCGAGGTACGCAGCGTGTCGGTACTGGTTCTGGTTCTCGCCGTGAGCGCCGCCTGCTGCCTGGGCTTCGGGTTCGTGCTCCAGCAGAACGCGGCCCAGCGGGCGCCGCTCGGCGACTTCCTCTCGCCGCGGCTGCTGCTGGACCTGATGAAGGTGCCGCGCTGGCTCGGCGGCATCGCCCTGATGGTGGCGGGCATGGCGCTGGGCGCGGTCGCGCTCGGCCAGGGCGAGATCTCCCTGGTGGAACCCCTGCTCGCGACGAACCTGCTGTTCGCCCTCGCGCTCTCCCGGCACCAGACGAAGCAGCCGCTCGGCCGCCAGGGCTGGGCCGGTCTGCTTTTGCTCGCGGGCGGGGTGACCGCCTTCATCGTGGCGGGCGAGCCGCGCGGCGGCAGCGCGGTCGCGGACCCGCTGCGGCACTGGCTGATCATCGGCGTGATGGTGGGGCTGGCGCTGCTGCTGACGACGTACGCCAAGCGCTCCCGGCTGAGTTCGGGCCCGGTCCTGCTGTCCCTCGCGGCCGGTCTGCTGTACGGCGTGCAGGACGCCCTGACCAGGGTCAGCGGGCAGCGTTTCGGTGCGGGCGGCCTCGGTGAGCTGCTCACCGGCTGGCAGCCGTACGCGGTGCTCGCGCTCGGCGTGACCGGGCTCGTGCTGGTGCAGAGCGCGTTCGAGACGGCGCCGCTGCGGATGTCGCTGCCGGCGCTGACCGCGGCCCAGCCGCTGGCGGGGATCCTCTGCGGCGTCGGCTTCCTCGGCGACCGGCTGCACACCGACACCGGCGCGCTGGCCTGGGAGGCGGCGGGCCTCGCGGCGATCGTCGCGGGCATCGTGCTCCTCGGACTGCACCCGGCGATGCCGAGGGGCGCGGCGCCGCGCGAGCAGGTGCCGGACCTGCAGCCGCGGTGACCTGACGGCCCACCGCCCCCGCCGGGCCCCCCGGCCGCCCGGGGCCCGTCGGCCGCCCCTGCCTCGGCCCGGCCGCCCCCGCCCGGCCGCCTGCCCCACCAGCCCTGACCGGCTTCCGTCGCCCGGGTGACGCGGCCCTCCCGTCCGCGCGGCTGCCTGGTTGGATGGGCGCATGAGCGCTGCTGACGAGATCCTCGACGTCGTCGACGAGAACGATCAGGTCGTGGGGCGGTTCCCCCGGGGCCGGGTGTACGCCGAGGGGCTGCGACACCGCTGCGTCTTCGTCCAGGCCCGGGACGCCGACGACCGGATCTTCGTGCACCGCCGGACCGCGACCAAGCTGGTCTTCCCCTCGCTGTACGACATGTTCGTCGGCGGGGTGGTCGGCGCGGGCGAGGCCTACGACGACGCGGCCCTGCGCGAGGCCGAGGAGGAACTGGGCGTGAGCGGTCTGCCCCGGCCGGAGTTCCTCTTCAAGTTCCTCTACGAGGGCGGCGCCGCCGGGAGCTGGTGGTCGGCCGTGTACGAGGTCCGCTGCGACCTGCCGGTGCGTCCGCAGGTGGAAGAGGTCGCCTGGCACGCCTTCCTGCCCGAGGAGGAGGTCGAGCGGCGACTGCCCGCGTGGGAGTGGGTGCCGGACGGACTGGCCGCCTACCGGCGTCTGAACGCCTTCCGGTCGACGTCCTGAGCGGGCGAGCGGGACTGCTCCGGGCGGGGTGACGGGCGGCGGGTAGGGTCCGTCGGGTGATCGAGTTCGTACGGAATGTCAGGCTGTGGTTCGCGCCCGAGCAGGTCCGGCAGGAGGGCCGCACGCCCGACTACCGGTTCTCGCTGGCCAACGAGCGCACGTTCCTGGCCTGGCTGCGCACCGCGCTGGCGCTGATCGGCGGCGGATTCGCGGTCGACCAGTTCCTGCCGGACCTGCGCTGGGGCTGGCGGGTCGGGCTGGCGCTGGCCCTGCTCGGGGCGGGCGTGCTGTGCTCGTTGCGCGCGGTGAACCACTGGATGCGCTGCGAGCGGGCGATGCGCCGGGGCGAGGACCTGCCGGCGTCCCGCTTCCCCGCGCTGCTGGGGGTGGTGGTCGCGGCGGTGGCGGTGGCGATGGTCGTGGTGGTGTTGGTGAGGTGGGAGGGGTGAGCGGCGCTGATGGGGCGGGAGGGGTGAGCGGCGAGGCGCTGTCCGTGCGCGATCCCGGCCTTCAGCCGGAGCGGACCCGGCTGGCCTGGCGGCGTACGACGCTGGCGGGCACCGTCGCCGCCGTGCTGGCCGTGAAGACGGCGCTGCAGGGCGGGGCCTCGGCGTTCGCGGTCGTCGTCTGCGCGCTGTGCTGCTGTCTGTGGCTGGCCTTCCTGCTCCTCGCCCACCAGCGGATCCGGGCCCTCGCCGCCACGGCGAGTCCGGCGCCTCTCGCCCCGCGGCACGCCATGTCGGTCGTCCTGTGCACGGTGGCGACGGCGGCGTGCGCCCTGGCGCTGGTGATCTAGAGCGGGCCGATGCCGTCCTCGGCGTCCCAGGCGACCGTGACGACGATCTTGCCGCGGGTGCGGCCCTCCTCGTTCCGGCGGTGGGCCTCCGCCGCGCGTTCCAGCGGGAACGCCTCGCAGACGTGGACCGACAGCACCCCCTGTTCGGCCAGTTCCGCCACTCGGGTGAGGTCCTCGGCGTCGGGCCGGACCCAGTAGTAGCGGCCGCCGTAGCCGACGACGTCGCCGTCGGCGATCGACACCAGGCGCCCCTCCGGCGCCAGCAGGTTGGCGGAGACCTTCAGGGTGTCGCCGCCGACCGTGTCGAACGCCGCGTCCACTCCTTCGGGCGCCAGCCCGCGCACCCGCTCGGCGAGGCCCTCGCCGTAGACGACCGGCTCGCCGCCGAGCGAGCGCACGTAGTCGTGGTTGCCCTCGCTCGCCGTGCCGATCACCCGTGCGCCCAGGTGACGCGCGAGCTGGACGGCCATGGAGCCGACGCCGCCCGCGGCCGCGTGCACGAGGACGGTCTCGCCCCGCTTCACCTGGAGGGCCTTGGTCAGCACCTGGTAGGCGGTGAGCCCGGTCAGCGGCAGGCCCGCGGCCTCCTCCCAGGTGAGGTTGCGCGGCTTGCGGGCGAGGGTGCGCACCGGCGCGGCCACGTACTCGGCGAAGGTGCCGCGGGAGAGGAAGTCCTCGCGGACGTAGCCGATGACCTCGTCGCCGACGGCGTACTCCGCGACGGACACCCCGAGCCGCACGACGACCCCGCAGACGTCCCAGCCGGGGACCACCGGGAAGACGGCGTCCAGGATCGGGTCCAGATGACCCTCGCGGGCCTTCCAGTCGACGGGGTTCACGGCCGCCGCCCGGACCTTCACCAGCACCGCGTCGGGGCCGATCTTGGGCTCGCGGACGTCCCCGTACTCGAGCGTCTCGGGGCCGCCGTAGCGGGAGTAGCTGATGGCCTTCATGAGTCCGACCCTCCGGGCTCCCAGGACGCCACGCAAGCGGGATGATCCGATACGGGTAGTCGGCGTGACAGCCTGCCGGCACGCCCGCGCGGGGACGGGCGGGCGCTCGGGCGATCGGATGGTCGGGCGACGGGCGGTCGGGCGGTCGCGCGGTCGGGAACGGCGCGTCGACGGCTCGCCGGGGGCCACGCGGGGGGCCGTCGTCCTAGGGTGGCCCCGATCACGTTGGGCGTGACCACTGGACGGCATACCGACCGGTCGGCATCATGGGGCGGAGTCCCGTTCACCCGTCCCGCCCACAGGAGCGACGCATGAGCCCCGACCACCCGCCCGGCCTCGACCTCGACCGGCTGCGCACCCTGTTGGAGCGTGAGCGTCCCGGCCTGGTCCACGGCCCTCTCACCGGCCGGCTGATCGAGGGCGGACGGTCGAACCTCACCTACGCGGTCTCCGACGGCGAGGCCAGGTGGGTCGTCCGGCGGCCCCCGCTCGGGCACGTCCTGGCCACCGCGCACGACATGAGGCGCGAACACCGGGTGATCAGCGCCCTCCATCCGACGAGCGTGCCCGTGCCGCGGCCGGTGCTGCTGTGCGAGGACGACGAGGTGCTCGGTGCGCCCTTCTACGTGATGGAGTTCGTCGAGGGCACGCCGTACCGGACGGCCGACGAGCTCGTCCCGCTCGGCGAGCAGCGCACCCGCGACGCGGTGCTGTCGCTGGTGGACACGCTGGTGGAGCTGCACGCGGTGGACCCGGCCTCGGTGGGCCTGGCCGACTTCGGCCGCCCCGAGGGCTTCCTGGACCGGCAGCTGCGCCGCTGGGGCAAGCAGCTGGACGCCTCCCGCAGCCGCGACCTGGCCGGGGTGGACGAGCTGCACGCGGCGCTCGGCCGCGAGCTGCCGCACTCCCCCGTGCCGGCCGTCGTGCACGGCGACTACCGGCTCGACAACGTGCTGATCGGCCCGGACGACACCATCAGGGCCATCCTCGACTGGGAGATGTCGACGCTCGGCGACCCGCTGACCGATCTGGGACTGCTGGTGATGTACAGCGTGCCGCTGCGGCTGCCGAACTCCCCGATCTCCACGACGGCGGCCGCGCCCGGCCACCCGTCGCCGGCCGAGCTGATCGAACGGTACGCGGCCCGCTCCGGGCGGGACGTCGCGGCGGTCTCCTGGTACACGGCGTTCGCCTGGTTCAAGCTCGCCGTGATCCTGGAGGGCATCCACTACCGGTACACGCTGGGCCAGACGGTCGGACGCGGCTTCGACCGCATCGGGGAGCTCGTCCCCGTCTTCATCGAGCACGGACTGACCACTCTCCAGGAAGGCTGACCGGCATGGACTTCACGTTCGACGCCCGCACCGAGGAACTGCGCGCCAGGCTGCTCGCCTTCATGGACGACTACGTCTACCCGGCGGAGGCCGTGGCGGAGGAGCAGCGGGCGGCGCTGGCCTCTCCGTGGGACACCCCGGCGGTGGTCGGGGAGCTGAAGGCCGAGGCGCGCCGGCAGGGTCTGTGGAACCTGTTCCTGCCCGACGCCGAGCACGGCGCGGGTCTGACCAACCTCCAGTACGCCCCGCTGGCCGAGATCACCGGCCGTTCCCCGCACCTGGCGCCGACCGCCCTGAACTGCGCCGCGCCGGACACCGGGAACATGGAGGTGCTCGCGCAGTTCGGGGACGAGCAGCAGAAGAAGCAGTGGCTGGAGCCGTTGCTCGCCGGGGAGATCCGCTCGGCGTTCGCGATGACCGAGCCGGAGGTGGCCTCCTCCGACGCCACCAACATCACCACGCTCATCGAGCGCGACGGCGACGAGTACGTCGTCACGGGCCGCAAGTGGTACATCTCCGGAGCGATGAACCCGGACTGCAGGATCTTCATCGTGATGGGCAAGACGAACCCGGACGGCGCCGACGTCCGCCGCCAGCAGTCCATGGTGCTCGTCCCGCGCGACACCCCGGGCGTCACGGTCCGGCGGGCCATGAAGGTCTTCGGCTACGAGGACCACTCCCACGGAGGTCACGCCGAGGTGGTCTTCGACCACGCGCGCGTGCCGGTGACGAATCTGATCGGCGAGGAGGGCGGCGGCTTCGCCATCGCCCAGGCACGACTCGGCCCCGGCCGCATCCACCACTGCATGCGGCTGATCGGCATGGCCGAACGGGCGATCGAGCTGATGTGCCGCCGGGCCGTCTCCCGCGACGCCTTCGGCAAGGCGCTGGCTCAGCAGGGCGTGGTGCACAACTGGATCGCGGACGCCCGCGTGACGGTCGAACAGTTGCGGCTGCTGGTGCTCAAGACCGCCTGGATGATGGACACCGTCGGCAACCGGGGCGCCCACACGGAGATCCAGTCCATCAAGATCGCGACGCCCCGCGCGGTCGTCGACATCATCGACCGGGCGATCCAGCTGCACGGCGCGGGCGGCGTCAGCCAGGACTTCCCGTTGGCCGAGCTGTACGCCAGTGCGCGCACGCTCATGATCGCGGACGGGCCGGACGAGGTCCATCAGCGGTCCCTGGCACGCCGGGAGCTGAAGAAGTACCTGTAGAGGCGGCAGGGACCGCGGCGGCCGCAGAGGCCGACGCGACGACGAAGGCCCCGGCGACGAACACCGGGGCCTTCTCGCGCCCTGTCGACGCGGCTGTTCCCGCGGCTGTTCCCGCGGGCGTTCCCGCGGGCGTTCCCGCGGGCGTTCCCGCGGGCGTTCCCGCGGGCGTCAGGGCCGCAGCGCCCTCAGCAGCAGGTCGGCGAGGTGGTCGGCGACCTCCTGTGCGCCCATCGGGCCGTCCGGGCGGTACCAGGTCGACAGATGGTGCACGGAGCCGAAGTGGTAGTCCACGACCAGGTCGGCCGGGGTCGCCGTGGAGAACACGCCGGCCCGCTGGCCCTCCTCGACCAGGGCGCGGAAGCGCTCGTGGTAGCGCCGCCGCTCGGCGCGCACCTGCTTGTTCTTCTCGGGGCTCAGATGGTGCATCGAACGGAAGAAGATCGACGCGTCGTCGAGGTTGTCGATCGTCGTGACGACGACGTCCGCCGCCGCGCCCCGCAGCCGTTTCTCGATCGGCTCGTCGGCGTTCGCGAACGCGTCGAGCCGTTCCTGCTGGACGCGCAGCACGCGCGCGTACACCTCGTGCAGCAGGTCGTCCTTGGAGCCGAAGTAGTGGTACAACGCCCCCTTGGTGACGCCCGCGGCCTCCACGATCTCCTGCACCGAGGTGCGGTCGTAGCCCTGCTCGGCGAAGAGCCGGGTGGCGGCGGCGAGCAGCCGCTGCGGCACGGGCGTCCCGTCGCCGTCCGTCGTCCTGGGCACTGCCGCCACCTGCCTTCTTCCTCGATGCGTCACTGGCCGTCGTGTGCGCGGGAACGCAGTTCCCTCCGGAGGATCTTGCCACTCGCCGTCTTGGGCAGGTCGCGCAGGATCTCCACCTGACGCGGATACTTGTACGCGGCCAGCCTGTCCTTGCAGTAGGCCGCGAGCGTATCGGCATCCGCGTCCGCGCCGGGACGCAGGCTGATGTAGGCCTTGACGGTCTCACCGCGATAGCCGTCCGGAACGCCCACGACGGCCGCCTCCCGCACCGCCGGATGCGTGTACAGCACGTCCTCGACCTCGCGCGGCCACACCTTGAACCCGGACGCGTTGATCATGTCCTTCTTGCGGTCGACGACGTACAGCCAACCCTGTTCGTCCATGAACCCGATGTCCCCGGTGCGCAGCTCGCCGCCGGGGAAGGTCTCGGCGGTGGCCTCGGGCCGCCGCCAGTACCCGGGCACGACCTGCGGGCCCCGGACGACGATCTCCCCCTGCTCCCCGAAGGGCACGTCGGCGCCGTGCTCGTCGACGATGCGCACGACCGTGTCGGGGCCGGGCACGCCGACGGCGAGGGTCCCGGAGGCCGGGTCGACCGGCGCCTCCAGCCGGGGCGGGACGGAGGCGCAGGGCGCGGTGCACTCGGTGAGCCCGTAGCCGTTGCGGATGTAGGGGCCGAAGCCGGCCCGGAACTTCTCCACCAGGGCCGGCGGCAGGGGCGCGCCGCCGGAGGAGATGTGTGCGAAGGACGCGAAGTGGTCCGGGGTGCAGGAGGGGTGCGCGGCCAGCGCCATGAAGGCGGTGGACGGCCCGACCGTGTAGTGCGGCCGGTGCTCGGCGAACGCCTCCAGCACCACGCCGGCGTCGAAGCGGTAGGTCAGCACCAGCGTGCCCGCGCTGTTCAGACAGGCGACGAGCTGGCACACCATGCCGGTGATGTGGAACAGGGGCGCGAGGGCGTAGTAGACGGGCGCCTCGGGCAGGCGCAGCCCGGTGCGCTGCCGTTCGGCGTTGTGCATGATGTTGCCGTGCGTGTTGGTGGCACCCTTGGGCGCTCCGCTCGTGCCCGAGGTGTAGCTGATCAGCGCGATGTCGGCGGGGGCTGCGTCGCGGCCCTCCGGCGCCGGGTGGCCGGCGCGGGCGACGGCGGTGAGGTCGTCCGTGTCGGGCGGCTGCGGGAGCCGTTCGAAGGTGAGCACGCGCGCGTCGTCCCGGCTCTGGAAGTCCCGCTCGCAGCCGGTGAGCACGATCCGCACGGGCGAGTCCGCGGCAGTGTCGCGCAGATAGGTCTCCCACGCGCGGTCGGCGCAGATCAGCGCCGTGACCTCGCCGTCCCGCAGGACGTGGGCGACCTCGGCCGACTTGTACATCGGGTTCACCGGGACGACCGTCGCGCCGGCCTTCCACGCGCCGAGCAGGGCGAGGACGAAGAGCGGCGAGTTCTGCAGCAGGACGGCGACCCGGTCGCCGGGCTGCAGGCCGCGGGCGGCGAGGTGGCCGGCGACGGAGTCGCTGAGCTCGTCGACCTCGCGGTAGCCGAGCCGGCCGTCGAAGTAGGCGAGGCAGGTGCGGTCGGGGGCCTCGGCCACGGACCTGCGGAAGGCGTGCACGAGGGAGTCGGCGGGCTCGATCGGGGCGCGCTGGGCGTCGTCGAGGAGGCCCAGCCAGGGCTTGGCGTCGTACCGGGAGGCGGACTCGGTCATTCGGCGGTCTCCCACTTCTGCTGCAGGTGGTTCATGTTGGTCAGCCAGCGGTCGGGGTCCGTGGCGCGCACCTGGTAGTACCCGGCGACCTCGGGGTGCGGCAGGATCAGGAAGCGGTCCTCGGCGATGCCCTGGAACAAAGCGTCCGCCACGTCCTTCGGCTCGATCGCGGTCGGCTTGAGCACCAGGTCGCCGGCGGTGCCGGTGGCGTCCAGCATGTCGGTGCGCACGCCCTGCGGGCAGATCGCGTGCACCTGGATCCCGCGGTGGCGGTAGGTGAGCGACAGCCACTCGGCGAAGGCGTACGCGCCGTGCTTGGTGACGCTGTAGGGGGCGGCGCCGATCATGGTGAGCAGCCCGGCGGCCGAGACGGTCGAGACGAACCGGCCGCGGCCGCGCTCCAGCCAGTGCGGGAGCAGAGCGTGGGCCGCGCGGACGTGGGCCATGACGTTGACGTCCCAGGCGAGCGCCCAGACGGCCTCGTCGGCCGCCTCCGAGCCGCCGGAGCCGACCCCGGCGTTGGCGCAGTACACGTCGACGTCGCCGCCGAGCGCCTCGCGGGCCCGGTCGACGATCGTGGAGGCGTCGCCGGGCACCGCGATGCCGCCGATCTCGGCTGCCACCGCCTCGGCCCGCCCGGCGTCCAGGTCGTTGACGACGACCCGGGCGCCCTCGGCGGCGAAGCGGCGGGCCAGCGCGGCCCCGATGCCGCCTCCCGCTCCGGTCACGATCACTCCGGCATCCTGCACGGCTTCCACCCTCGGTCTCCTTCGACGCGACTGCGGCACGACTGCGGCACGACTGCGGCACGCATCGGCTCTGCCGTCAGACTAACCAGTCGGTATGTTGCGGCGGAAGGGTTACCCGGGGATCGCCGTCCGGTCACGCGGCCGTAGAGGATTCTCCCGCGTCCGCAGGGGCCGCGACCTCTGGCCAATCGTGCGCGTCCGCAGGACGATGCCCTCACCTGGCGCATCCCTGCGAGGGACGAGGGGGCCTGTCGTGGCGGATCCGGCGATGAGCGTGACGCCCTACTGGGAGCTGGTCTTCGACGCCGACGGCGACCCGGACGGCGGGCGGCGCGACCGGCTGCTGACGCAGGCGGGTCGGCGCGGCATCCGGGATCTGATCGTCTTCACGCACGGCTGGAACAGCGACCGCGCGGACGCGACGCGGCTCTGCAGCCGCTTCTTCGCCCCGATCCCCTCGCTCGCGCCGGCCGCGAGGATCGGTTACACGGGCGTGGTGTGGCCCTCGATGCGGTTCCCGGACGAGCCGATCCCCGACTTCCCGCGTTCGGCGGCCGCTTCGGCGGCCTGCCGTCCGGGGCTGGACGCGGACACCCGGCGGGCGCTGCTGGAGACCTTCCCGGGCCGGGCCGGGGTGATCGACGGGATCGGGCGGCTGCTGGAGACCCGGCCCCCCGGGGAGGGCGGACTGGAGGAGTTCGGGCGGCTGGTGCGGCTGCTGGTGGAGGTGGAGCCGGCGGGGCCGCAGGCCCTGTGCGCGGCGGACACGGTGGGGGAGGCGGCGGGGGCGCCGGCGTCGCGGGAGGAGCCGGAGATGTTCGCCTGTCCGACGGCGCCGGCCTGCGAGGACTTCGCACGGGCCCTGGCCGGGCTCGCATCCGCCCCGGACGCCCCGGGGTTCGCGCTGCCCGACCCGTGGGACGGGGCGCGTGAACTGCTGCGGCAGGCGACGTACTACGCGATGAAGCGGCGCGCGGGCACGGTGGGCGAGCGGGGACTCGGGCCGCTGCTCGGGCGGTTGGCGGCGGTGGCGCCCGACGTGCGGGTGCATCTGGTCGGGCACAGCTTCGGCGGGCGGCTGGTGTCGTTCGCCCTGCGCGGGCTGCCGGAGGGGGTGCGCACGGTGAAGTCGGTGACGCTGCTCCAAGGGGCTTTCTCGCACTACGCGTTCGCCGCCCGGTTGCCGCACGACCCGCGCGCGGGCGGCGTGCTCCAGGGGCGGCAGAACCGGATCGACGGCCCCCTGGTGTGCTGCCACTCGCGGTTCGACCAGGCGCTGGGCACGATGTACCCGCTGGCCTCGCGGATGGCGGGCGACGACCGGGGGCTCGTCGGCGAGGTGCTGGGCGCCAGGTGGGGGGCCATGGGGCACGACGGGGTGCAGGCCGTGCCCGGCACGCGCGCGTGCACGCTCGCCGAGGCGCTGTCCGGGGCGCTTCCGGCGTCGGGGTGCGTGAACGTCGACGCGGCGGCGGTGGTCCGGCGCGGCGGGGCGCCGGCCGGGGCGCACGGTGACATCGTGCACCCCGAGCTGGCGCGGCTGGTGCTGGCGGCGGGCCGGATCCGTTAGGACGCGGTCCGCCGTCGCGGGAACTACCGGTGCGAGGTGAACTCCACCACCTGCTGGAACGTGGGCCGGTTCTGCCAGCTGATGTTGCCGTGCTTGATGCCGCCCAGGGTGCGCTGGACGATCGAGTCGGCGCACCACTGGTTGCCCGCGGCGCACAGGGTGTCGCCGGGGTAGACCTGGGCCGCGGTCTTGCCGGCCGCCGTCTTCAGGGTGGCGATCAGGACGTCCCGGCAGCCGCCGAGGGTGCCGCCGCCGCAGTACTTCTGCGTCAGTCCGCCCTGCACCGGCTCGCCGAGCACCGCGCGGACGTCCTTGTCGACGTAGCTCCACCAGCCGTACTGGAAGGAGCTGCCGGCGTGCGACCCGGTCGGGCCGTGGGCGGCCGACGGGGCCTCGTCGACGGGCAGGTTGGCGGTGAACGCGGAGTACAGGTCGGCGCCGAGCCCCGGTTCGAACTCGGCCTTCACCAGCAGCGGCCACCAGGCGTCCAGGATGCGGATCGCGTCGGCGTCGGCGTACGTCTTGGAACCGGCCGCCGTCTCGGTGCGCCTGCCGCCCGCCGTCAGCCAGGCCTGCAGCTCGGTCACCGCCGCCGCGGCCGTGGAGTCGGTGACCGTGGAGCTGGTGATCACCTTGAGCAGGTCGGGCAGGACGTCCTCGGCCCGCAGGTCGGCGAGGGCCGCGTCGGCCATCGCCTTCGTCAGGGACGCGCGGGTGACGCCGCCGGCCGCGACCAGCTTCTTCACCCGGTCCTCGAGCAGGTTGCCGCGGTGCACGGACCCGTCGCCCCAGGAGGCCGTCGCATAGTCCTTGGCCTGCTTGTTGTTCCAGGAGACGTAGTAGTCCTGGTCGACGGAGTTGGGGTGCGCCGAGGCGGGGGTGTACGCGGCCGTGTTGGTGGCCGGCGTCCAGTTCTTCCACTCGTACGCCGCCTGCGCCCACACCGGGAACTCGGCGTCGACGCCGCCGGGACGCACCGGGTTGTCGCCGCTGTTGTAGTAGGCGGTGTGGGAGGAGTCCGCGTAGAACCAGTTGAAGGTGTAGTTGATGTGCTGCACCGCGCTCTGGAAGGTCTGCGGGCTCTTGACGTAGTCCGGGTCGTTCAGCATCTGGAAGCCGATGATCGAGTCGGCTTCGTGCATGAACGACGAGCGCAGGGTCGTGTAGGCGACCTTCTTGCCGCCGACGGTCGCCCGGTACTCCACGGGGCCGTACTTGGTGCGGTACGCGCGCATGGTGTAGGAGCCGGCGGCCGTCCCGTCGGCGGTCGTCGGCTTCCAGGCGTTCTTCTGCTCGACGACGTCCATGGCCGTGCAGACCCCGTGGTAGAGGTAGTGGTAGTCGTCCTGGCACAGCTCGACCGCGTAGGAGTCGATGATGTCCTGGCCGGAGGTCGTGGCGCTCCACGCGTAGTCCTGGCCGCGGCCGAGCTCGACGTACATGCTCAGCCCGGCGAAGGAGGCGCCGCGGGCGCTGATGCCCGGGCCCTGGATCTCCTGGAGCATGAGCAGTTGGGGGGCGAAGTAGCCGGTCTGCGGGCCGAAGACGGCGATCGGGTGACCAGAGGCGGTGGATCTGCCGCTCACCACGAGCGCGTTGGACATGCCGCGCCGGGCCGAGCTGAGGGCGGACGCGGTGGCCGCCCGGGCGGTGGCGGACGCGCTCTGGTCGCCGCCGGTGCCGGCGGCGTCGTAGACCAGCGGCTGGGTGGCCACCGAGCCCTTGTCGGGCAGCGCCTCGCCCTGTGGGCTCGCGGGCTTGGCGGCGTACGGGAAGCTCTCGCCGTTGTGGACGGTGAGAACGGCCTCGGGGTCGTTGCGTTCGCGGAACGCCTCCCACACCTGGGTGCCCTGCTCGACGCCGTACTTCTCCTGCGCGGCGAGCAGCGACACGGCGTTGTCGACCTCGCCGCCGCCGCCGGAGCCGAAGAGCGCGCCGACGACCGAGGCCAACGCCACCAGATCGGTGATCTTGAAGTGGTCGATGGCGCCTGCGTTGGTGATTGAGTCCTTGTGCCCGGTCAGGACGTATTCACCGGGGAAGTAGC
This sequence comes from Streptomyces sp. NPDC058291, assembly GCF_042880855.1. Classification (NCBI taxonomy): domain Bacteria; kingdom Bacillati; phylum Actinomycetota; class Actinomycetes; order Kitasatosporales; family Streptomycetaceae; genus Streptomyces; species Streptomyces sp. NPDC058291. Next base: position 2,607 of record NZ_JBHVYK010000095.1, on the reverse strand, counting down.
GACCGCTGTCGGAGGCGTCGATGTACGCGTTGACGCCCGCCAGATAGGCGTTGGCGTCGCCGAGGGCCTGCTGGCCGCGGGCGCCGTTGGTCGCGACGGCATTGTCGATCTGGGCCTGGAGGTCTGCCTCGGTGTACGGAGCGTTGCGCCAGAACTGCTGTTCCAGACCCTGGTTGGAGGGGGCGCCGCCCGCGAAGGCGGTGAGCTGGCCGCGGCCGACATGGCGGAAGACGTCCATCAGCCACAGCCGGTCCTGGGCGGCGGCGTACCCGGCGCCGAACTCGGTGCCGTACCGGGTGGTGCCGGTGATGTGCGGGACGCCCGTCTTCTTGTCGCGGACGATCGTCACGTCGTTGCGGCCCGCCGGGATCAGGGTGGAGGCGACTTGATCGGAGGGGACGCCGAAGGACGCGTCGTTGAAGAACGTGTTGATCGTGGCGTTGGTGAGCGTCGGGTAGCCCTTGGCGAGGTTGGCGTAGGGCCCCAGCTGGTCCTCGGCATGGTCGGGCTGGGTGCCGAAGGCCTGGTTGAGCAGGACCTGGGCCAGTGTGGCGTTGCCGTTCTCGCCGGGCGGCAGGATGTCGGAACACTGGCCGCCGCAGTAGTCGTCGGAGGCCGTGGCCTCGGCGGCTGCCGCGACTTGGGTAATGGGCGACAAAAGACCGGCTATCAGGGCGCATACGGACGCGGTCTTCAGGAACCCGGGGAATCTGCCGGGAGTTCTCAGTATGTCGAGAGTGTTGCGCGGGGTTCGCCGAGGCATCGGCTGCTCCTAGCGACGGGGGTGGCCGGAAGGTTACCGCCGGTATCCCCGGGATTGAAGATGAGCATGCGTCAAGTTTTCGGCTTGTGGAGGTCACCGGACATCGGAGGGAGCCGAATCGCGTGTCGATACGTCTATTCGACGACGTCCGTACGACGACGCCGAAGTGACCGAGGTACAGGTGCAGATGCGACGGAGGTGCAAGGCGATGGCCGGTTTCCGGAGTCTGGCGAGACAGGTGCGAGACCCCCGCTGCGATCTGGCGCTGCGGCGGTATTCGCTGCGCAAGTGCCTTGAGCGGTTCGCTCCCTACGGACACAGGGCGACCTGGGACCACCTGTGCTCGCGGGCCGGGTTCGGCCCGGAGGACCGCTCCCCCGATCCGGCGCGGCTCGTGGCCGCGTTGGACGAGCTGGAGGAGGCACGGGCGGTGTGGCTGGCCTACGAGGTCGAGTTCGCCGAGCGCCGCAGGAAGGAGAAGCACGACGGACTGCGCAGGCCCGGGACCGTGGACGACTGGCACCGGCTCACCTGGGGCGGTTTCGGCGTCGCCTGGTGCGACGACCCGCGGCTCCACCCCCGTGAGCCGCTGGCCCAGGTGCTGCGCAAGCTGATCGCCGCGCTGGAGCGCGAACCGGGCGCCGGCTGCCCGGTGTGCGGCGGCGAGCGGCTGCCCTGGAAGTACGAACTGGACCACGAACCGTCGGCGGGTCCGGTCTGCGCGGACTGCGGGATCCTCGTACCGCGCCCGGTCCTCACGCCCGAGGCCCTGGCTGACGCCAGGCGCGGACGGCTGCTCGTCTCGGCCTGAGAGGGGGGCGCCGAGCAGGTGGGGGTGGAGCTGGAGGGGGTGCGCCGGGGATGCCGCACTCCCTGTTCCACCGGCCCACGACGCGCTGACGGGCGCCCCGGCCCGTTGTCGGTGGCGGATGCCATCATCGGGGCATGGTGCAGGTCTGTCTCAACGGAACACGCGGGGCGACGGACGGCGCGGTCGTGCCGCTGACGCCCGGGGAACTGGCCGGGGCCGCGGCCGAGGCCGTCGCGGCGGGGGCCACCGACATCCACGTCCACCCCAAGACGCCGTGCGGACGGGACTCCGTCTCGCCGCGTGCGGTCGCGGCCACCCTCGACGCGATACGGGCGCGGGTGGCGGTGCCGGTCGGCGTCACCACGGGCGTCTGGGCGGAGCCGGACCCCGCGGAGCGGCTCGCGCGGGTGCGCGCGTGGACGGTGCTCCCCGACCACGCCTCGGTCAACTGGCACGAGCCGGGCGCGGAGGAGCTGGCGGCCGCCCTGATGGAGCGGGGCGTCGGCGTGGAGGCGGGCGTCTGGTCGGGCACCGACGGAGCGGCACGGTTCGCCGCCTCACCGCTCGGCTCCCGGGTGCTGCGGGTGCTCGCGGAGGTGACCGACACCGCCGGACCGACGGCCGTGACGACCGCGCGCGCTCTCCTGGCCGAGCTCGGCCCCGCGTTCGGCCGGCCCGTGCTGCTGCACGGCGAGGACGGCGGCGCCTGGCCGGTGCTGCGGCTGGCGGTGCGGCTCGGCCTGGCCACCCGGATCGGGCTGGAGGACACGCTGCACCTGCCGGACGGACAACGGGCGCTGTCCAACGCCCAGTTGGTGTCACACGTGGCACACCTGACGGGCCGGCGCGGGTGAGCACGGCTGGGACATGAGGGGAGCCCGGTGCTCGGCTCCTGACGACGCGAGGGCGGGCGAGCGAACGGGACGCGCGGAGAGGCGAGGACGCGCGGACGCGAGAACGCGAGGACTGATCGCCGCATCCGGCTCCCAGCGCGCAGCGCGCGCAGCGCGGGCAGCGCGCGCAGCGCGGGCAG
>NZ_JBHVYK010000094.1:0-29215 GCF_042880855.1 Streptomyces sp. NPDC058291 | reverse complement strand
CCCTGCCGACCGGGCCCGCCGACCGGCCCCGCTGACCGGGGCCGCTGACCGGGGCTGCCGACCGATCCCGCCGACCGGGGCTGCCGACCGGCCCCGCCGACCGGGGCTGCCGACCGGCCCTGCCGACCGGCCCTGCCGACCGGCCCCGCCGACCGGCCCTGCCGACCGGCCCTGCCGACCGGCCCTGCCGACCGGCCCCGCCGACCGGCCCCGCTGACCGGGGCTGCCGACCGGGGCTGCCGACCGACCCCGCCGACCGGGGCTGCCGACCGGGGCCGCCGACCGACCCCGCCGACCGGGGCCGGTGAACCGGCCTGGCGCCGAACTCGTGCAAACACTTGAGCGAACCCCCCATGCCGTACGTATGGTCTGTCGAGGGGTCCCACCACTCCGGGCGAGAGGCGGCACGGGCGATGACTCACAGCATGCGGACGGACACCTATCCCCCCCAACTCGACGGCGGCCGCGGCCGACGGGACGCCGCCGCCCGGTACGCCCTCCTCCCTCTGCGGATCTTCCTCGGCGTCACCTTCGTCTACGCCGGCCTCGACAAGCTCACCGATCCCGCCTTCCTGAAGGCCGACGGCGCCGGCTCGATCGGCGAGACCATGCGGGCCGTCCGTGACTCCTCGGCCGTCCCGGCCCTGGTCGACCTGGCCCTGAAGAGCCCCGTCGGCTTCGGCTACGCCATGGCCTTCGGTGAACTCGCCGTCGGGCTCGGCGTGCTGTTCGGCGTCCTCACCCGGCTCGCCGCGCTGGGCGGCGCGCTGATCTCGCTCAGCCTGTGGCTGACGGTGAGCTGGGCCTCGGATCCCTACTACCTGGGCAACGATCTCCCTTATCTGATGGCCTGGCTGCCCTTCGTCCTGGCCGGCGCCCCGGTGCTCTCCGTGGACGCCGCCTGGCGTTCCAGGCGGCGACATCGGACGGGCGGCCTCGGCCAGAGCGGTCTCGGCTAGACCCCGGCAGTGTCTCGACCGAGGCCTCCACGGCCGGCGCCCGCCTCCTGAACGGTCACGGCGACGTGCCGGCGCCGTCGGCTCCGGCCGCAGAGGTCCGCCGGGACGGGCCGCGTCGTCTGCGCACGGCCCGGGCCACGGCGCCCGCCACACCCGCGAGACAGAGACCGCCCACGACGACCGGGATCATCACGAACCACGGTGTTTCCCACAGACCGCCCGCGTCGCCCGCGAAGACGACGCCCGCGACGACGAAGGCGGCGCCGGCGACCAGCCTGCCGGGCCGGAACTCATGACGCAGCACGGGCCACCTCCGCCTGTCCCACTCCGACCCGGAGATCCAGATCGATGCTCCCCGCGTCCGCCCGCCCCGAGGCGGGGCGCAGGGTGACCTCCTGGTGCTTGCCCGGCTCCACGTCCACGTCCTTCTCGTCGTCGCCCGGCAGCTGGACGTCGCCCAGCCCCACGTCGATCCTCACGTTCACGGTCACGTCCGGCGGCACGATCACCCGCAGCCGGCCGGCTCCCACCTCGGCGTCGGCGCTGACCGTCCGTCCCCGGGCCGGCTTCAGCCGGGACAGGTCCAACGTGCCCTCGCCGGTGCCCAGTTCGTAGTGCGTCCGCACCTGGGCCACCGTCGTGGGCCGCCAGGTCGTGTCGGTCCAGTGCGTGCCGATGTTCCTCGGCAGCACGGCCGTGCCCGCCAGCAGGGCCGCCGTGACGATCGCCAGGAACACCGACCCCGCCCCCGTCCGCCCCAGGAACGAGCTGAGCGCGATGCCCGCGCCGAGCACCACGAGCGCGGCCGACAGGCCTGCCTGCAGACTGACGCCGAGCGGATGCCCGTCCCAGGTGAGCCGGGTGACCAGGCCGCCCGCCGGCAGCGCGAGCAGGAACAGCCAGCCGCCGATCCAGCGCGGGCCGGACGGCCGGGCGTAGGGCTCGCGCGCCGTGCGTATGTCCTCGGGCCGGCGGTGGCCGCTGAGCTGGACGTTCACGTTCGCCATGAAGTCCCGGCCGCGGGATTCCGAGGGGCCCCACAGGTAGCCGGTGCCGCCGTCGTGGGTGCCGTCCTTGACGATGGGATCGCGCCACCAGGACGGATAGGCGGCGGGCACGGGCGGCGCCTGGGCCTCCGGCGGGGCGTCGGCCACGGCCTGCGCGGCCAGCGGGTCGGGGTCGGAGGAGTCCCGGTGCCGCGACCAGTACCCGGCGCCCGCCAGGAGCAGGGAGACGACGACGGCGAACGTGAGCACGCTGCCGTTGCTCAGCATCGACAGGAGCACCCCGCAGCCCACCAGCGCGAACAGCACGGCCGCGAGGGCCTGCCCGTCGACCCGGCCGGTCAGGAGCTTGCGCACCTCGTTCTGCCCGTCGTCGGCGTAGGGGACGAACAGCCAGGCGAAGCCGTAGAAGATGAGGCCGATGCCGCCGGTCGCGGAGAGCACGGCGAGCGTGATCCGGAAGATCACCGGGTCCATGTCGCACTGCTGCCCGAGACCCGCGCACACCCCCGCGAGCATCTTGTGCTCGCGGTCCCGCCGGAACCTCGACGGGAGTCCGGCAGCGGTCGCGCCACCGGTTCCCCGCCCGGCGTCGGCGTCGGCATCCGCGCCCGCGCCCGCCCCCGCGGCGGCCGCGGCCGCAGCCGCCATCGCCTCCTCGGCGGCTGCCTCGGCCGCTGTCCTGGCCTCCCCCGTCCACGCGCCCCCTTCGCCGGCGGCCCCCGGCCCGGCGCTTCCGGCGCCCGTGCCGCTGACCCCGGCCCGGCCGTGCTCTTCGCGTGCTCCCTGCTGTCCGTGCGCGCGAGGCGGGTCACCGGCGGCGCCCGAGGCGCCGGAGGACGGGGCGGCCGCGTCGGGCGCGGCGCCCCCGTCGGGCACGGCGTCCGCGGCGTGCTGGTGATCTGTCATGACTCCATGGTGGCGGGCGGACCGCCCTCGTGGCAGCCGGAACAACCCTGGTCGGACCCTGATATCGGCCCCGATCCACGGCCGGGGAGGCGTTCGACGGACGGGCGGAGCGAAGATCAGGGACGTCTCGGGGGCGAACCCTGATGCCCGGGCCCGCGGCCCGTGTGACCATCGTTGGCATGCCGGAAGCCGCAGCAGCGCCACTCGTCGAACCGCGGCCGCCGCGCAAGCTCTACCGCAGCAGCGACGGACGCTGGCTGGGTGGCGTGGCGCGGGGGCTCGCCGGGCATCTCGGCCTGCCCGTCGTCTGGGTGCGACTCGTCTTCGCCGGTCTGTTCATGGCGGACGGCCTCGGCGCGCTGCTCTACGCGGCCTTCTGGTTCTTCGTGCCGCTCGGCGTCGGCGGAGTGGGAGACCAGAAGCCGCCGGCGCTCGTCGTCACCGAGACCGCGCCCGACGGCCGCCGCAGACTCGTCGCCCGCAAGCCCGACAAGGGGCAGATCGTCGCCCTGCTCCTCATGGTCGTGGTCGCCACGGTCTTCGTGACCAACGTGAACCTGGGCAGCGGCGCCAAGGCCTACCTCGTGCCCGCCGTCCTCGTCGGCGCGGGCGTAGCCCTCGTCTGGCGCCAGGCGGACAACGCTCGCCGTGCCCGCTGGGTCGAGGTCGGCCGCAAGCGTCGTACGCTCACGCTCCTGCGTGCGGGCGCCGGCGTCCTGCTGGTCACGGCCGGCGTCTCGGGGACCTTCGTCCTTCAAGGCTCCGCCGCGCACCTCGGTTCCGTCCTGCAGGCGGCCCTCGCCGTGATCGTCGGCATCACCCTCCTCGCCGGGCCCTACCTGGTCCGTATGACCCAGGACCTCTCCGAGGAGCGCCTGATGCGCATCCGCGCCCAGGAGCGGGCGGAGGTCGCCGCCCACGTCCACGACTCGGTGCTGCACACCCTGACCCTGATCCAACGCAACGCGGAGAACGTGGGCGAGGTGCGCCGCCTCGCCCGCGCCCAGGAGCGCGACCTGCGCACCTGGCTCTACAAACCCGAGGGCACCGGCAAGGACGAGGCGGACGAGCCGACCACGGTCGCCGACGCGGTGCGTCGGAGCGCCGCCGAGGTGGAGGACAAGCACGGTGTGCCCATCGAGGTCGTGGTGGTCGGCGACTGCCCGCTCGACGAACGCGTCGGCGCACAGATGCAGGCCGCGCGCGAGGCGATGGTGAACGCGGCCAAGTACGGTGGCGACGGCGGGGCCGTGCAGGTCTACGCCGAAGTCGAGGGCAGGACGGTCTTCGTGTCCGTCCGCGACCGCGGCCCCGGCTTCGACCTCGACTCGATACCCGCCGACCGGATGGGCGTCAGAGAATCGATCATCGGCCGCATGGAGCGCCACGGCGGCACCGCGCGGCTGCGGGCGGTCCCGGACGGCGGCACCGAGATCGAGCTGGAGATGGAGAGGGCGGAGAAGACGTCATGAGCGACCCGACCGACACGACCGGTACGACCGGCACGCACGGCGCAGGGGAAGCGGGGGAGGCGGCCGACCCGGCGCGGACCGCCGGCGACGGCACGGACGGGCGCAGGGTGCGCGTGGTCCTGGTCGACGACCACCGCATGTTCCGCACGGGCGTGCAGGCCGAGATCGGCCAGACCGAGCAGACCGGCGTCGAAGTCGTCGGCGAGGCGGCGGACGTCGACCAGGCGGTCACGGTCATCACCGCGACCCGACCCGAGGTCGTGCTCCTCGACGTCCACCTGCCGGGCGGCGGCGGCGTCGAAGTGCTGCGCCGCTGCGCCCCGCTGATGACCGACGCCGAGCGGCCCGTGCGCTTCCTGGCGCTGTCCGTCTCGGACGCGGCGGAGGACGTGATCGGGGTGATCCGCGGCGGCGCCCGCGGCTATGTCACCAAGACGATCACGGGGACCGACCTGGTGAACTCGATCTTCCGGGTGCAGGAGGGCGACGCGGTGTTCTCGCCGCGTCTGGCCGGGTTCGTCCTCGACGCCTTCGCCTCCACCGACGCCCCGCCGGTCGACGAGGACCTCGACCGTCTCACCCAGCGCGAGCGCGAGGTGCTGCGGCTCATCGCGCGCGGCTACGCCTACAAGGAGATCGCCAAGCAGCTCTTCATCTCCGTCAAGACGGTCGAGTCGCATGTCTCGGCGGTGCTGCGCAAGCTCCAGCTGTCCAACCGTCACGAACTGACCCGGTGGGCCACTGCGAGACGGCTGGTGTGACGGCTGGTGTGACTGACGCCGTGAACTGACGCCGGGACCGGTGGCGGGGCGTCTCACACCACCCGCGTCGCCCCCGCGAACGGCATCTGGTCGATCGGCGCCACGCGTACCGGCGCCGACGGGTTCGGGGCGTGGATCATCTGGCCGTCGCCGATGTAGAGGCCGACGTGGGTGATGCCGGAGTAGAAGAAGACCAGGTCGCCCGGGAGGAGTTCGGAGCGGGAGACGCGCCGGCCGGCGCCGATCTGGGCGTAGGTGGTGCGCGGCAGGGAGACCCCGGCGGAGCGGTAGGAGGCGAGGACGAGTCCCGAGCAGTCGAAGGCGTTCGGCCCGGTCGCGCCCCACACATACGGGCTGCCGAGCTTGGAGTACGCGTAGGAGACGGCCGCCGCCGCACGGGAGCTGGGGGCTTCCGCGGTCGCCGAGCCGGGCGTGGGGAGGCCGACGCGTCCGCTCGCCGAGGCGCGTGAGGCACGCGTTGCACTGTCGCCCGCGCCGCCGCCCGCCTCGCCGATCCGGGCCTGCTCGGGCGCCGTCAGCCGGGACAACAGCCGGCGTGCGGCGTCCAGTTTGGCGGTGATCGCCGCCTTCTGGGTCCGCAGCTCAGCCCGGCGGGCCTTGAGCGAGGACAGTTCGACGCGCGCGGCGCCGCGCAACCGCTCGATCTCCCGCAGCTGTCCGCGCACCCGGGCGACGGCGGCCGACTGGCGGTGGCCGGCCCGTTCCGCGAAGGCGGCGCCGTCGAGGTACCGGTCGGGGTCGTCGGAGAGCGCCAGCTGCACGGCGGGGTCGAGCCCGCTGCTCCGGTACTGTGCCGCCGCCATCGAACCCAGCGCCTCGCGCGCCGCGTTCAGCTTGTCCTCCTTGCGCGCCGCCTCGTCCCGCATGGCCGCCAGCCGCTGCTCGGCCGCGGCCGCCTTCTCCTGCGCGCCGTTGTACTTCTCGGTGGCTTCCTCCGCCTCCTGGTACAGCTTGGCCACCTTCGCCCTGACCTCGGCCGGAGTCTGGTTCGGCTCGGCCTGTCCGGTCCCGTCGAAGGCCGTCGCCGTCGCGGCGCCCGCGAGAGCGAGCGTGAAGGCGGTGCGGGCCGTATGGCCGCCGAGCGAGCGCTGTCGGGGCTTGCGGTGCGCTGCCACGTGGGACTGCACGTCCTTTCGTACGACCGCCTCGGTCGAGCCGCGGGGCCGTCGGGGAGAGCGGACGGACGGCCCCGAAGCGGTCGACGTGCCCGGCGACGCCCCGCACGGGGGAGCGGAACGCCACCGGGCCTCTCGGCGGTGGTGGCCGACTGCCGCCCCTGGCCCGGGCGGCGGTGGGGAGCCGGTCACCTGGGGAAGGACGCTAGGCCCGAAGGTGTCGGTCGGGTAACGCGATGTGCGGAAGTGACGCGAGAGGACTGCCTGCTGACCGTATCTGTACGACTCTCCCGGCCCGGCACGCCGGGTTCACACGGCGCCCTGACCGAAGCGGTGATTCCGGGACACGCCCTGGCGGTGAGGTGCTATGGCGCATATATGCACGTTGCCGTTGCCCGTTGCCCGTTGCCCGTTGCCCGCCGACGCCGACGCCGACGCCGACGCCGACGCGCACGAACACCGAGCGCACAAGCACCGAGCGCTCGACCATCGACGGGGGCGTGGGGCGTGGGGCGCGGGGGCCCGGGGCGGGGGCATGGGCCACGAGGGCGCGGAGGATCGCCCCCGCCCCGGGCCCTCAGGCACCCGGGGCGGGGGCGGGGCATGGGCCACGGGGCGCGGGGGCGCGGAGGATCAGCCCCGGGCCCTCAGGCCCCGGGGCGGGGGCGGTGTCGGGCGAGGGCGTTGCGGCTGACTAGCATCCGCCCCATGGACGTACTCATCCATCTCTTCGTCGGCCTGCACATCATCGGCATCGCCGCGCTGCTCGGCGGCTTCCTCACGCAGATGAAGGCGATGGGCCGGGGCGCCGCCCGTTTCGTTCCCGCAATGCTGCACGGCGCGGCGACCATGCTGGTCACCGGTGTGATCCTGGTCGGTCTCAACCAGGCCGACGACCAGCACGTGAACAACATCAAGATCGGTGTGAAGCTCGCGCTGCTGATCGTGATCCTCGGCCTGGTCTATGTGAAGCGGGACGACGAGCGGGTGGAGAAGCCCCTCTTCGGCCTGGTGGGACTGCTGACCGTGGCGAACGTCTTCATCGCGGTGCTCTGGACCTGATCGCCGCACGGCCGCGGACCGCGCGGGCCGCGCCGGTCACGGCCGCCGCGGCGACGACCAGCCACGCCGCCACCGCGACCCACAGCAGAACCTCGCCCGGCCGCGCCAGCCACGGGACGTCCGCGGTGTCGGCGACGGACAGGGTCGCCGCCGCGGTCATGCCCATCGGAAACGCCGTCGCCCAGCGCCGCAGGTCGTAGCCCGGCCGCGGCCACCGCGCCTCGGCGGCCAGCAGCACGGCGTACCAGGCGAGGTCGAGCACCAGCAGCGCCACGGTCACCGCGCGCAGGACCCCGGCGTCGTCGTCGTTCCACAGGTGTGGACCGGCGGTGTCGGCCGCGAGGAGTTCCGCTCCCGCGAGCGCCGACACGGCGAGCGCGCCGCCCGCCACCCACTGGTCCCCGGCGCCCTCGGCCACCTGCCGCAGGTCGAACAGGGGCAGGGCGACGCAGTAGAGCACGAGCCCGAGCCAGAACAGCACGAGCGCGGTGTGCGCGAGCCAGGCCGCCTCCTCCGCCCGAGCGAGGGCCGCGCCGAGCACGGCGAGCCCCTGGGTGGCCACACAGCACAGGAACACCGAGCCCGGCATGCCCCGTTCCCAGCGCCGGACGGCGGTCACGAGCAGCACCGGCCACAACACCGCCGCGAGAGCCAGCAGCGCCTCGGCCGCCGTGGGCCGGCCGAGCACCGAGACGCGGGCCCCGAGCACCGTCGTCGCGGCCACGGCGGTCGGCGCCGCCGGCGTTCCCGCCTCGGCGAGCCAGCGCGGGCGCTCCAGGGTCAGCCGCGCGACGAAGTCCGCCGCCAGCACCGCCCACGCGGCGCCGGCCATGGCCAGGGTGACCCGGGAGGCCACCTCGTACCCGGTCAGATGCAGGCCGACCGACACGATGCCGGTGGCCATCACGGCGGCCCCGGCCGCCGACTGCCGCCGCGCCCACCAGTCCCGCAGCGGGGAGCGACCGTAGGGCGCGGGCGCGGGCGGGGGTGAGGGGAGAGGGCCGGACCCGGACATGCGGCCGATGCTAGGGAGGTCGCCCCGCCGCGCGAGCGGGGCACGCGCGACGGAGGACCGGGAATACGTGTGCGTGCCCCGGCCGGGCGTCGCGCCGTGCCCACGCGCGGGTGATCAGGCGGGGCGCACCACGCTGTGGATGCCGGATCCGCCGTCGTGGTGGTGGACCGGCTCCTCGCGGACGTAGGCGCCCGGCTTCGGGGCGTGGATCATCATGCCGTTGCCGAGGTAGACGCCGACATGGCTGGCGTCGGCGTGGAAGAAGACCAGGTCACCGGGGCGGGCGTCGGCGAGGGCGACCGGGGCGCCGGCGGTCGCCTGGTCGTGGGCGGTGCGCGGGAGCGTGACGCCGGCGGCCTTCCAGGCGGCCTGGGTGAGTCCGGAGCAGTCGTAGGAGCCGGGGCCCATGGCGCCCCAGACGCACGGCTTGCCGATCTGCGCGCGGGCGAAGGCGAGCGCCTTGTCGGCCTTGGCCCCGTACGACGGCTCCGTGGGGGAGAGGGCGACCGAGGGGGAGTACGACGCGGTCCCCGTGCTCGACGGGCCGCCGCTCTCCTGCCGCGCCGAGGCCGGTACGGCCGCCTGCCGCAGGGCGACCGAGGGGGAGTACGACGCGGTCCCCGTGCTCGACGGGCCGCCGCTCTCCTGCCGCGCCGAGGCCGGTACGGCCGCCTGCCGCAGGGTGAACTCGGCCGCGTCGCGCGCGGCCTCCTCCCGCTGTCGCTGCTCGATCGCCGCGAGACGCGCCTTCTCCTGGTCCGTCAGCCGGGAGAGCAGCTCGCGCGCGTCGCCCAGCTTCTTCTGGACGGTGGCCTTGGCGGTCCTGAGTCCGCTCTGCGCGTCGGTGAACGGCGCGTGGCCTTCGGCGGCCTCCCGGCGCGTCCCCGCCGTCGCCGACTGCTCGGCGACCTGGCTCACCACCTGGTTCTGGTCGAAGTAGTCCTGTGGGGCGTCCGCGAGCCGGAACGTCGCCGTGGGGGGTGCGGGCGCGGACGGCGCGGGTGCGGGCGCGGACGGCGCGGGCGCGCCTGCGCGGTACCGGGCCGCAGTGCGTGAACCCGGCTCCTCACGCGGCTGGTCGAGCTGCGGGGCGCGCTGGGCGCGCTGGAGGACGTCGTCGGAGCGGGAGTCGACGCGCTTGCGCTGCCTGGCCGTCTTCTCCTTGGCGACGTCGTACTTCTCGGTTGCCGACTCCGCCTGCCGGTAGAGGTCGTCGACCTTCTTCTCGACCTCCTCCAGGCTCGGCCTGCCGTCCTCCGACGGCGCGGCGTTCGCCGTCTGGGAGAGCAGGGCCACGGACGTGAGGGCGGCGGTGGCGAAGGCCGGCGGGCGTATGCCTGCCGCACGCGGGCTCGCGGAGCGCGGCTTGCGGTGCTGCGACGCCAAGGGAGGCGACTCCTTCCAGTGCTCCGCTCACCGGGTCGACGGCGGGGGCCCTCCCGGGCCGGCCGGCTCCGGGGGAGGGCTCGGGCGGTGGAGATCGGAAGGTCGCCCTACGGCCCGTTCTCCGGCGGGAGGCCGGGCCGATCCACCCCACGACTTCGGTGGGTCCCGGTTCCGGTCGCGCGAGCGGGCGCGCCGGACTCGGCGGAGGCCGCGCGGCCCGGCGTCGATCGCCGGTGGGGATCCTGCGGCCTGAGCGGCACGGTAGCCAACCGGTGTGGTCCGTGTGAAGGACGATGGGTGATATGCCCGATACATTTTCGTGACCTGCCGCGGGGTTTGAGCCGCGCGGCCGATGTACTCGCGGACCGTGACCAGGGTCTTCCGCACGGTGAAGACCGCCTTGGCGCAGGTTGAAAGCAGCCTTCGCGCAGCTCGAAGGCCGGCCGTGCGCAGGGTGCAGGCGAGCCGTCAGCAGGGCGGCGGCGGCCCCTCGGCGGGGCGAGGCCGGGCCTCCCGGAGGGTGAGTGCGGGAGATTCCCGGGACGGCGGCCGGTTGTCAGTGACGCCCCCTAGACTCGTAGAGCGATGAGCAGCCTCTTTGACGACAGCTTCCTGGCGGACCTCCAGGGCCCCCGTGCCCCCGAGGAGGAGCCCCCGCCGCCGCCCGAGGACGATCACGGACCGGAGTCGGTCCCGGACGATCTGTTCGGCGGGAAGTTCGACGCGCCGCCGGAGCGGGACGCCCACTACCGCGGTGGCGCCCCGCGCCCGGTCCTGGACGCGGCGGCTCTGCTGGAGGGGCTGAACGACAACCAGCGCGCGGCCGTCACCCACGCGGGCACCCCGCTGCTCATCGTGGCCGGCGCCGGCTCGGGCAAGACGCGGGTGCTCACCCACCGGATCGCCCATCTGCTCGCCGAGCGGCACGTGCACCCGGGGCAGATCCTCGCGATCACCTTCACCAACAAGGCCGCGGGCGAGATGAAGGAGCGTGTCGAGCAGCTCGTCGGTCCGCGCGCGAACGCGATGTGGGTGATGACGTTCCACAGCGCGTGCGTGCGCATCCTGCGTCGCGAGAGCAAGAAGCTCGGCTTCACGTCGTCGTTCTCGATCTACGACGCGGCCGACTCCAAGCGCCTGATGGCCCTGGTCTGCCGGGATCTGGACCTCGACCCCAAGCGCTACCCGCCCAAGTCCTTCAGCGCCAAGATCAGCAACCTGAAGAACGAGCTGATCGACGAGGAGGACTTCGCGGCGCAGGCCGCCGACGGTTTTGAGAAGACCCTCGCGCAGGCCTACGCGATGTACCAGTCCCGGCTGCGCGAGGCGAACGCCCTCGACTTCGACGACCTGATCATGACGACGGTCAACCTGCTGCGCGCCTTCCCCGACGTCGCCGAGCACTACCGACGCCGCTTCCGGCACGTCCTGGTCGACGAGTACCAGGACACCAACCACGCCCAGTACGCCCTGGTGCGCGAGCTGGTCGGCACCTCCGACCACCCCGTGGACGTCCCGCCGAGCGAGTACGACGTCCCGCCCGCCGAGCTGTGCGTCGTCGGTGACGCCGACCAGTCGATCTACGCCTTCCGGGGCGCGACGATCCGCAACATCCTCCAGTTCGAGGAGGACTACCCGGACGCGACGACGATTTTGCTGGAGCAGAACTACCGCTCCACGCAGACGATCCTGTCCGCCGCCAACGCGGTCATCGAGCGCAACGAGTCCCGCCGCCCCAAGAACCTGTGGACCAACGCGGGCGCGGGCGCGCGCATCACCGGCTACGTCGCCGACACCGAGCACGACGAGGCGCAGTTCGTCGCCGACGAGATAGACCGGCTCACGGACGCGGGCGACGCGAAGGCGGGCGACGTCGCCGTCTTCTACCGCACCAACGCGCAGTCCCGTGTCTTCGAAGAGATCTTCATCCGCGTCGGTCTGCCCTACAAGGTCGTCGGCGGGGTCCGCTTCTACGAGCGCAAGGAGGTCCGGGACGTCCTGGCCTACCTGCGCGTGCTGGCCAACCCGGAGGACTCGGTGCCGCTGCGCCGGATCCTCAACGTGCCCAAGCGGGGCATCGGCGACCGCGCCGAGGCGATGATCGACGCCCTCTCCCAGCGGGAGAAGATCAGCTTCCCGCAGGCCCTCAAGCGCGTCGACGAGGCCTACGGCATGGCCGCACGGTCGACGAACGCCGTGAAGCGGTTCAACGCGCTGATGGAGGAGCTCCGCACGATCGTCGAGTCGGGAGCCGGTCCGGCGACGGTGCTGGAGGCCGTGCTCGAACGCACCGGCTACCTCGCCGAGTTGCAGGCCTCCACCGACCCGCAGGACGAGACCCGGATCGAGAACCTCCAGGAACTCGCCGCGGTGGCCCTGGAGTTCGAGCAGGAGACCGAGGCGGCGGACGGCGAAACCGCCGCGCCGGCCGGGCTCTCCGACTTCCTGGAGCGGGTCGCCCTGGTCGCCGACTCCGACCAGATCCCGGACGAGGAGGAGGACGGCTCGGGAGTCATCACGCTGATGACCCTGCACACCGCCAAGGGACTGGAGTTCCCGGTCGTCTTCCTGACCGGCATGGAGGACGGCGTCTTCCCGCACATGCGCGCCCTCGGCCAGACCAAGGAGCTGGAGGAGGAGCGGCGGCTCGCGTACGTGGGCATCACGCGCGCGCGGGAGCGGCTGTACCTCACCCGGTCGTCGCTGCGCAGTGCCTGGGGGCAGCCGTCGTACAACCCGCCCTCCCGGTTCCTGGAGGAGATCCCGCCGACGCACGTGGACTGGAAGCGGACGGGGGCGACCACGCCCGTCTCCTCCGGACCGGTGTCCGGGGTGGCGGCCTCGCTGTCCTCCTCCCGCTCGCGGTCCTCGGCGGCCGGCGCGTCCGGCTTCGCGACACGCCGGGCGGCCGGGGACAAGCCGGTGGTCGCGCTGGCCGTCGGGGACCGGGTCACGCACGACCAGTTCGGGCTCGGCACGGTCGTGGGCGTGAAGGGCACGGGCGCGAACGCGGAGGCCACGGTCGACTTCGGCGACGTCAAGCCGAAGCGACTGCTGCTGCGGTACGCGCCGGTGGAGAAGCTCTAGCGCACGAGCGAGCCCCCGCTGCGACAGCGGGGGCTCGGAGCTCGACGCGCGAACAGCGCGGTCACGGACGGGGGTTACGTCGGGTTGAGTCCGTGGCTGCGCAGCCAGGGCAGCGGGTCGATCGCGGAGCCGCCGACCGGCCGGACCTCGAAGTGCAGGTGCGGGCCGGTGGAGTTGCCCGAGTTTCCGGAGTAAGCGACGGGATCGCCGGCCTTCACGGTCGTGCCGGAGGCCACGCGGTAGCTGGAGAGGTGGCAGTACCAGGTCTCCGTGCCGTCCTTCGCGGTGATGATCAGCATGTTGCCGTAGGCGCTGTTCCACTGCGTCCGCACGGTGCCGTCGGTCGCCGCCATCACGTTCGTGCCGTAGGAGACCGGGAAGTCGATGCCGGTGTGCTGGGACATCCAGTTGATGCCGGCCTGCCCGAAGTAGGCGCTGAGGCCGTGCTGCGCGACGGGCAGGGCGTACTTGGGGCGCAGCCGCTCCTTGCGGGCCGCCTCGGCGGCGGCCTTCTTCTGCTCGGCCTCCTGCTGCGCCTTGAGGTCGATGCGTTCCTGCGTGCGGCTGGCGCGGTCGGCGAAGTCGTCGGCCCCGGCGCTGAGGGTCTCCAGCTGGCTGTCCAGCTTGGTGTTGGCGGCGGACGGCTTCACCGGCTGTGCGTCCGCGGCGGAGGCCGTGGTCTCCTGCTTGTCGTCGCCGCCGGTCAGCGTGCCGACGGAGGCCGCGGCGATCCCGGCGACGCCCATCACGCAGACCGAGGGAACGGCCACCGTCAGCAGCGCGGAGCGCTTGGCGGGCAGCCGGCGACGGGAACGGTTCGCGTTGCGGGCGGCCGCCCGGCCGAGCGGTGCGGGCGCGGCCTCCTCCTGGTCGTCGAGGAGGGCGGGGACCTCGTCGGGCAGTTCGCCGTCGGCGGCGGGCTCGTCGTACGCGACCTGGTCGAAGGTGGCGGTGGCCTGCTGGTCGAAGGGGACCTCGGCGGACTGCTGTCCGTAGGCGTCGGCGGCCCGTTCGGCTCCGGTGTCCTCGCCGCCGTGCTCACCGTCGTCGGCGTTCCACTGGGTGGCGTCGTACGCGCCGGTGTCGAAGGCCTGCGTGCCCCATTCCCATTGCTGGGTCGGGTTGGCGCACTGGTCGGGCTGCAGCCAGGCGCTCGCGTCCCACTGGCCGCTGACGTCGGGCGCCGTCGCCTGCTGGGGCACAGCGGACAGGTGCTGGTGCTCGCCGGACCAGGCCGTCGCGTCGTAGGCGCCCGTGTCGTAGCCCCCCTGGTGCTGGGCCGCGTAACCGTCGTGGTCCGGCATCCGGTGACTGCCCGTGTCCAGGTGCCGGTGGGCGTCCGCGTGCCACTGCCCGCCGTCGCACGCGCCGGGGGAGGCGCCCGTGCCGTCGCCCGGAAGCTCGCCGAAAAGGGGGTCGGCCGCACTGAGATGCCCGCCGGTCTGCGCCCCGGCGTCGAAGGCGCCGGTGCCGTAGCCGTGGTACGGGGTGAAGCCGTCGTACTGCGCTTCCTGGGTGCCGTACGACGCATAGGGCGCCGGATCGGCGTCGGAAGCCGGGGCCGGGGTGGTCATGATCCCCGACGGGTGACGGTCGTTCACCAACTTCTCTTTCGCCGACGACAGGGGCTGCCAGAGCAGTGCGGCGACTGTACCCGGCAGTACGCGGGCACGACAATCTTCTGCAGGTTTCGCGCTCACAGGAAAGGGCATTCGCCCGTGTTTCGGGGGACGGGAGCGCGAGTTTGGCCCTAGGTTCGAATAGCGTTCGACGGTGAAGGGGTGCCCGGGGAGGCAGGGGAGGGAGGGGAGGGGCCGCGGAGGCGCTCCCGGGGCGCGTCCAGGGAGGGGTGGGCGCCTTCCCGGTGTCGTCAGGCCACCGTCAGGCCGCCACTGCGACGGCCGCTGCGGGCGCCGGCGGGCGTCGCCGGACGGTCGGCGTCCAGAGCCTGCCGGATGCCGGTCGCGACGGCGGGGTGGACGGGCAGTGCGAGATGGCCGATGCCGGTGACGCGGACGTTCTGGGCCAGCAGGTCCGGATGGTCGACGCAGGCCGACTCCAGAGGGTCCATCAGGTGGTCCAGATCGCTCCAGAAGCTGACGAAGCGGGTACGGCAGCCCGGCGCGGGCTGGGACAGTTCCTCGATCAGTTCCGAGCCGGGGCGCATCTGGCGCACGATCGGGTGCGCGTTGGCCAGCGGCGCCACCCGGGTGCCGGAGTGGGGTGTCCCCAGCGTGACCAGCGTCCGCACGCGGGCGTCCCCGGCGAGCCGCTGAACGTAGTAGCGGGCGATGAGGCCGCCGAGGCTGTGTCCGACCACGTCCACCTGGGGGCTGCCGGTGCGCTCGCAGATCTCCTCTATGTGCCGGCCGAGGAGTTCGGCCGCGGTCCGTATGTCGCACGTCAGGGGTGAGTAGTTGAGCGACTCCACCCGGTGCCTGCCGTTCTGGGCCAGGCTGCGCCGCAGCAGCACGAACACGGAACGGTTGTCGATGAAGCCGTGCAACAGCACCACGGGGACCGAAGGCTGGGCGGGCAACTGGATCGGTTCCCCCGCGGACCCCGGCCCGGTGAGTTCCGCGCGGGCCGCGCAGCGGCGCTCCTGCGCCATCCCCGAGGGATAGAGGAGCAGGTGCCCGGCGAGGATCGCGAGGTCCAGGGCGGTCGCCTTCAGGAGGGCCACGGAGAGCCCGGCCAGCCTGCTCGGCAGGCTCGGGAGATGCGGCAGACCCGGAAGACCCGGGAAGCCGAGGAAGGCGGGAAGGCCGGGAAGGGCCGGGATGTCCGGCAACAGACGCTGACACAACGGAAGAATGGGCTGCAAGGCCCGGGTGACCTTCATGGCCGACCTCCTGTCGGCACGCTGAGGACTTCTCTGTCCCCCGTGTGCCCTCGTGGAAGTCGCTGTCGAGGAGGTCGATCGGGCACTACAGGGCGTACGGCGGGAGCGGCCTGCGGAGCGGGGGTGTACGGCTCTGATGACACCCGGTCGCACCGATCGACGTGACGGGAGTTCCCTGCCGGTACTGGCGAGGAGGCTTCCCGCTGTCGTGCCTTACCTGCCCTACGTGACCATCGTGCCTGCCGATCCGCCGAACCGCCACGCGGCGCTGCCTGCGGCGCTCGGCGGTACCGCGGCCTCGTCGCGGCTCCAACTGCGACCGTTCCCCCGTGGCGCGGGGGAGTGGTGCGCGGTGAACGTGTCCCTCCCGATGATTTTTCCCCTCGGGCCGCCTTGTGAAACGGCCGGTCGACGGATGCCGGCGGTAACGTTCGTTCACCTCCGCGGACCGTCTGGCACGGGGCGTGCTGCCGGTGGAGGATGGACGCAGTCGCTTCATGGAGGCAGTGATGGGTGTGGCAGCCGGTCCGATCCGCGTGGTGGTGGCCAAGCCGGGGCTCGACGGTCACGACCGCGGGGCCAAGGTGATCGCGCGGGCGCTGCGCGACGCCGGCATGGAGGTCATCTACACCGGGCTGCACCAGACGCCCGAGCAGATCGTCGGCACCGCGATCCAGGAGGACGCCGACGCGATCGGCCTGTCCGTCCTGTCCGGGGCGCACAACACGCTCTTCGCCGCGGTGGTCGAGCTGCTGAAGG
This sequence comes from Streptomyces sp. NPDC058291, assembly GCF_042880855.1. Taxonomy (NCBI): domain Bacteria; kingdom Bacillati; phylum Actinomycetota; class Actinomycetes; order Kitasatosporales; family Streptomycetaceae; genus Streptomyces; species Streptomyces sp. NPDC058291. The sequence goes on along the minus strand of NZ_JBHVYK010000094.1, from coordinate 12,823 downwards.
AGCGGGACGCGGAGGACATCCTGGTCTTCGGCGGCGGGATCATCCCGGAGGCGGACATCGCGCTGTTGAAGGAGAAGGGCGTCGCGGAGATCTTCACCCCGGGGGCGACCACCGCGTCCGTCGTCGACTGGGTGCGGGCCAACGTCCGGCAGTCCGACGTCCGCTCGGCCTGAAGGAGCCTCCCCGTCCTCACCCGCCGGGCGGGCGGGCGGCGCCGGTCTCCAGCTCCGCCGCCATCGCCGCCCTCAGCCGCAGCGTTCTGCACAGGCGCTGGAAGGCCTCCGCCCAGTAGCCGCCCGCGCCGGGGGAGGCGTCCTCCGGCTCGTCCGGCACGGCCAGGAGGGCGTCGAACCGGGTCGCCTCCGACGGGTCGAGACAGCGCTCGGCGAGGCCCATCACACCGCTGAAACTCCAGGGGTAACTGCCCGCGTCCCGCGCGATGTTGAGCGCGTCCACCACGGATCTGCCGAGCGGGGCGGACCACGGAACGGCACAGACGCCGAGGAGCTGGAACGCCTCCGACAGGCCGTGCGCCGCGATGAAACCGGCGACCCACGCGGCCCGCTCGGCCGCCGGCAGGGCGCCCAGCAGCCTCGCCCGTTCGGCGAGGGACACGGCGCCCGGACCGCCCGCGCCCGGCGCCGACGGCGGTCCGAGCAGCGCCCGCGACCAGTCCGGGTCGCGCTGCCGTACGGCGGCCCGGCACCAGGCCGCGTGCAGTTCGCCCAGCCAGTCGTCGGCCACCGGCAACGCCACGATCTGCTCCGGTGTGCGGCCGCCCAGCCGGGCCGACCAGCCGGCGAGCGGGGCCGCCTCCACCAACTGGCCCAGCCACCAGGACCGTTCGCCCCGACCGGAGGGCGGCTTGGGCGACACGCCGTCACGTTCCATGGCCGCGTCGCACTCGTGCGGCGCCTCCACCACGAGCGTCGGCGTGTCCTGTGTGTGGTCGACGGCCACGCAGGCGGCGGCCCGGACCGCCATCCGCGCGGCGAGCGCCGACTGCGGCAGCGCCGACAGCAACTCCGCCGCCGTGGCGCGCACGTTGCGGCTCCGGTCGGCCAGCGCCTGCTCCAGGAACGGCTCGTCGCGCGGGCCGAGGCCGGTGCGCAGCGAGTCGAGGAACATCAGCCGGTCCTCGGCGCGCTCCGTCGGCCAGGTGGCCGCGAGGAGCTCGCGCGCCGCGTCGGGGTCACGGGAGCGGATCGCCGCGAGGAGCGAGACGCGCTCGGCGAACAGCCCCTCCCGCCAGAGCTGTTCGGCCCGCCCCGGCTCCTGCGGGCCCGGCGCCGCGCCGCCCCCCGGGCTCGCGCGCAGGACGAACCGCCAGTCCGGGTTGAATCGGGCCAGCCACAAGGCGCGCGGTCCGGCGAAGCGCAGGGCCGCCGGACGCAGGTCCGTCCGCGCGCGTGCCGCGTCGAGCAGCGCGGGGAGGGACTCGGGTGGCGCGGCGAATCCACGGTCGTTCACCGCCGTCAGCCACTGGGGCAGCAGTTCGACGAGGTCGGGGGCAGTCCCCCGCCGGCCGCCGCTCGCGGTGCCGGGGCGGTCGGCCAGAAGCAGGGCGAGCCTGCGGGCCGCCGCCGGGGGCAGGGCCGGACGCGGGTCCTCGGGGGCGGGTCGCGGGCGTGGGGCCGCGGGGCCTGGGCGCAGACCGGCCCGGCGGCGGACGGTCTCCGCGGCGGCCGCGTCCAGCAAAGCCCGCGGAGCGTCCCGGCCGGGGGCCGTGCCCGGGGGCGTACGGCGGTCCGTGCCCAGGAGCGCGGCGGTGACCAGGTCCTCCCAGGCGGGCGACGGGGGGAGGGACGAGCCGGCGTTCATGAGGATCCCTTCTGTTGCCGTTGCCGTTGCCGTTGCCATTGCCGGGGTCGGGGCCGTTCCGGTGGCCGGTGCTGTAGCTGCTCGTCCGGCCGTTCGGGGGCGGTCAGCACAGGCGGACCGCGTTTCCCGGGCCCGTCGGCCAGGCCGTCAGCGGGGTGAAGCCGCGGTGGCCGCACTCGCCGAAGACCTTGAGGGGAGCGCCGCCCGAGAGGGCGACCAGACGCCACAGGCCGGGGCGGTCGAGCGCGGCGGGGGCGAGGGGCAGTGCCGTGTCGCCGGCGGCGTCGGCCAGGTGCCAGGAGCCGCCGTCCGGGGTCGGTATGACGTCGTCCAGCGTGACCGGCACCGACTCCTGCCACGGGTCGTCGCGCAGGGCCTCGCCGTACCGGACGGTCGCCTCGGTCGTCGTGACGCCCGGGGGACGGGCGCCGGTGGGAGCGGGCGGTGCGAACTGCTCGCCGAGGGACGCGCGCCGCCCGCCCGCCCCGGGGTGGGCGGAGAGTTCGGCGTCCAGGACGAGGCCGACCGGCAGGCTGAGCTCGGGGGCGCGGCCCACGGCGCCGTAGGAGAGCAGGAGCGCGGTGCGGCCCGAGGCCGTGCCGTACAGCCAGCTGCGGCGGGTCGTCAGTTTCGGGTCGGTCGTGTCGTACTGGGCGAGGACCAGCCAGTCGTCCCGGACGGGCGGGCCCTGCGGGGACGAGGACAGGCCGACGCGGGTGCGGACCGTCGCCGCCAGGGCGTCCGGCAGCCGCTCTCGGTGCAGCCAGCCCTGGTCCAGGAGATGCAGCAGCGCGCACTCCTCCAGCAGCCGCACCGGCCAGCCCGCCCCGGTGGCCGGGAGGGCTCCCAGCTCCCGCACGCGCGAGGCCAGGCCGGGGGCCTGCGCGTCGACCATGCGGGCCGCCGTCTCCTCCCACAGCCCGTAGCCCTCCTGCTCGGCCGTGGCCAGACCGGAGCGCAGCAGATCGGCGAGGCGCTCCTCCAGATCCGTGGCCCCCGCGGTGATCCGCTCGGCGCGGCGCTCGGCCCGGCGACGCGCCCCCTCCGGATCGGCGGGAGCGCCGGCGGAACCCGCCGGACCGGCCGCGCGTTTCTCCGATGCGCGCCTTCGGCCCGCGAGCCACTGCTCCACCCAGTCCGGCGCCTGCCCGACGGGCACCGACCCCTCCCCGCCCGACCAGAGGAGCAGCAGCCCGAGCGCGTGCTTGCACGGGAACTTACGGCTCGGGCAGGTGCAGTCGTACGCCGGGCCGCCGGCGCCGCTCACGACGTCGACGACCGTCCGGTACGGCGTGCCGCCGCTGCCCTTGCACCGGCCCCATACCGCCCCCTCCGGCGAACTGCCCGTCCCGGACCAGGGCCCGGCCGCGCCGAGTTTGCTCCCCGCTTTGCGTGACGCGGAGTCAGGCGCCAGTGCCAGCACCTGGTCCGCGCTCCAGCGCACCCCCTGCTGAGTCATGTCCTCGACGGTAGATCCCCCCACTGACAATCGGTCCGCCGAGCCGGCGACGCCGACGGGCACGAGCGTGTTCTCGCAGGTCAGATCGCGTTGTCAGTGCCGTGGTGCACGGTGGACACCAGATCCGAACCGGCCGAGCTGGAGGGGGCCTCAGCCATGTCTGTGTCCGTAGATCCGACGTCCGTGCAATCGAGCGGCACCGAGCCGGCGGAGGCATTGCGCCCGCACGCCGAGGACGCCTTCGCCGCCGAACTCGCCGCCCTGGCCGCGCAGGACGACCGGCCGCGTCCGGCCCGTTGGAACATGTCGCCGTGGGCCGTGACCACCTATCTCCTCGGCGGCGTCCTGCCGGACGGCACGGTGATCTCGCCGAAGTACGTGGGCCCGCGCCGCATCGTCGAGGTGGCCGTCAGCACCCTCGCCACCGACCGGGCGCTGCTGCTGCTCGGGGTCCCGGGCACCGCCAAGACCTGGGTCTCCGAACACCTCGCGGCGGCGGTCAGCGGCGACTCGACGCTGTTGGTGCAGGGCACCGCGGGCACCCCGGAGGAGGCGATCCGCTACGGCTGGAACTACGCGCAGCTGCTCGCGCACGGGCCGAGCCGGGAGGCGTTGGTGCCCAGCCCCGTCATGCGGGCGATGGCGCAGGGCGCCACGGTCCGGGTGGAGGAGCTGACCAGGATTCCGGCGGACGTGCAGGACACGCTGATCACCGTCCTGTCCGAGAAGACGCTGCCGATACCGGAGCTGGGGCAGGAGGTGCAGGCCGTCCGCGGATTCAACCTCATCGCGACGGCCAACGACCGCGACCGCGGGGTCAACGAGCTGTCCAGCGCGCTGCGCCGCCGCTTCAACACCGTGGTGCTGCCGCTGCCCGCCAGCGTCGAGGCGGAGGTCGACATCGTCGCGCGGCGCGTCGACCAGATCGGCCGCTCCCTGGACCTGCCGGCCGCCCCGGACGGCTTCGAGGAGATCCGCCGGGTGGTGACGGTCTTCCGCGAGCTGCGCGACGGCGTCACCTCCGACGGCCGCACGAAGGTGAAGTCGCCGAGCGGCACGCTGTCCACCGCCGAGGCCATCTCCGTCGTCACCGGCGGCCTCGCGCTGGCGGCCCACTTCGGCGACGGCGTGCTGCGGCCGGCGGACGTCGCGGCGGGGATCCTGGGGGCCGTCGTCCGTGATCCGGCCGCCGACCGGGTCGTCTGGCAGGAGTACCTGGAGGCGGTCGTGCGGGAGCGCGCCGGCTGGACCGACTTCTACCGGGCCTGCCGGGAGGTGAGCGCGTGAACGGCGACGAGGCGACCCGGGCGGGGATTCCTGACGAGGGGAGGGCGGCCGTGGACGACGACACGAAGTGGCCCCGCCGATGAGCGCGGCAGGCGCGGCGGGCCTCGACGGCGGCGGCCGGGACCCGGCCGCGGGGTGGCCGCTGCTGCTGGGGGTGCGTCATCACGGGCCGGGATCGGCCCGCGCGGTCCGGGCGGCCCTGGAGGCCGCCCGGCCCCGGACCGTGCTGATCGAGGGGCCGCCGGAGGCCGACGGGCTGATCCCGCTCGCGGCGGACGAGGACATGCGGCCGCCGGTCGCCCTCCTCGCCCATGCCGTGGACGAACCCGGGCGGTCGTCGTTCTGGCCGATGGCCGAGTTCTCCCCGGAGTGGGTCGCCCTGCGCTGGGCCTTGGAGCACGGGGTGCCCGCCCGCTTCATCGACCTCCCGGCCACGCACACGCTGGCCTGGGAGAGGCACGAGGAGCACGAGGAGCACGAGGAGAGCGCGGGGGCCGAGGACACGGACGCGGGCCGGACGTCGGGGCCGGGGGAGGGGCCCGGCCAGGGCAGGACGGACGGCGGTGGCGCCGGAACCGGCGTCGGGCGGGGGCCTGACGCCGGGCGGGAACCCGGCCGCACGGAGGCGCCGGGCGGCGGCCGGGGAGGCGCCGGCGGGGACGCCGACAGGAGCCGGGACGCCGACGGGAGCGGGGGCGCCCACGGGGGTGGGGGTGCCGGCGGGAGCCGTGACGGGTTGCGGATCGATCCGCTGGGGACGCTCGCCGAAGTCGCCGGGTACGACGACCCCGAGCGCTGGTGGGAGGACGTCGTCGAGCACCGGGGCGCCGGGACGAAGGACCCGTTCGCGCCGTTCGCCGCGCTGGAGGAGGCGATGGGTGCGCTGCGCGAGACGCACGACCGCGACGCGGCGGGGGACCAGGACGAGCGGGACCGCGTGCGCGAGGCGTACATGCGTCTCCAACTGCACCTGGCGCAAAGGGAGTTCGGAGCGGACGGAGTGGCCGTGGTGTGCGGGGCATGGCATGTGCCCGCCCTGCGCCGAAAGGCCGCCCTCGCCGCCGACCGGTCGCTGCTCAAAGGGCTGCCCCGGATCAGGGCCGACCTGACCTGGGTGCCGTGGACGCACCGCAGGCTGGCCCGGGCCGGCGGATACGGCGCCGGCATCGACTCGCCCGGCTGGTACGCCCACCTCTTCGCGTCCCCCGACCGGCCGGTCGAGCGCTGGCTGACGAAGGTGGCGGTCCTGCTGCGCGAGGAGGACCGGATGGTGTCCTCGGCGCACGTCATCGAGGCGGTGCGGCTCGCCGAGACGCTGGCCGCGCTGCGCGGCCGGCCGCTGCCCGGCCTGGGCGAGACCACCGACGCCGTCCGCGCGGTGCTGTGCGAGGGCTCCGACGTCCCGCTGGCCCTGGTGCGCGACCGGCTGGTCGTCGGGGACGTGCTGGGCCAGGTGCCGGCGGGCGCTCCGGCGGTGCCGTTGCAGCGCGACCTCGACCGGCTGCAGCGTCGGCTGCGGCTCCGGCCGGAGGCGGCGGAGCGGGAGCTGGCGCTCGACCTGCGCAAGGAGAACGACGCCGAGCGCAGCAGGCTGCTGCACCGGCTGCGGCTGCTGCGCGTCGAGTGGGGCGAGCCGGCCGCCTCCCGCGGCAGCACCGGCACCTTCCGGGAGACCTGGCGGCTGCGGTGGGAGCCTGAGCTGTCCGTGCGGGTCGCCGAGGCCGGGGTCTGGGGGACGACCGTGCTCGCCGCGGCGACCGCCAAGGCGCAGACGGACGCCGTCGCCGCGGGTGGTCTCGCACAGGTGACCGCGCTCGCCGAGCGCTGCCTGCTGGCCGGACTGCCGGACGCACTGCCGACGGTGATGCGCGTCCTCGCCGACCGGGCGGCCCTCGACACGGACGTCGGCCACCTCGCCCAGGCCCTGCCCGCGCTGGTCCGCTCCCTGCGCTACGGCGATGTGCGCGGCACCGAAACCGGCGCGCTGGCGGAGGTGGCGGCGGGCCTCGCGGAAAGGATCTTCGTCGGTCTGCCGCCCGCCTGCGTCTCGCTGGACGCGGACGCGGCGGACCGGATGCGTCGTCATGTGGACGCGGTGCACGGGGCGGTGGCGATGCTGGACGGGCCCGAGGACCTGCCGGCCCGCTGGCGCGCCGTGCTTCGGGTGCTGTCCCGGCGGGACAGCGTGCCGGGCGTCGTGCGGGGGCGGGCCGTGCGGCTCCTCCTGGACGAGGGGGAGCTGGACCCGGGTGAGGCGGCGCGGCTCATGGGGCTCGCCCTGTCGCCCGGGACGCCGCCAGCCGACGCGGCCGCCTGGATCGAGGGGTTCGTCGGCGGCGGATCCGGCGGCGGACTGCTCCTCGTGCACGACGAACGGCTGCTCGCCCTGGTCGACGGATGGCTCACGACGGTGTCCGCGGAGGCGTTCACGAACGTACTGCCGCTGCTGCGGCGGACGTTCTCGGCGTACGAGCCCGGGGTGCGCAGAACCCTGGGGGAGCTGGTCCGGCGCGGTCCGGGAGAGCGGGGGAGCGGACCGGGGGCGCACGCCGGGACCCCCGGGTTCGCCACCGGGCTCGACGAGCGACGGGCGGACGCCGTCCTGCCGGTGGTGCGGCTCCTGCTGGGCCTCGGCCCGGCCCCCGACGCGGCGGGCGGCGGCGAGACGGGCGGCGCCCGGACGGCCGACAACCCGACGGCCGACAACGGGACGTGCGGCGACCGGACGGGTGACAACGGGGCGGGCGGCGACGGGACGGGCGGCGACGGGACCGGCGGCGACTGGACGGCCGACAACGGGACGTGCGGCGACCGGGCGGGCAGCGACTGGACGGGCGACAACGGGACGGGTGACAACCCGACGGCCGCCGACGGGACCGGCGGCGAGTGGACGGCCGACAACGGGACCGGCTGCGACGGGACAGCGAGTGGCGGCGAGCGGACGACCGGCGACGACGACACGGCCTCCGACGGTGGCACGGACGACGGCGAATTCGCGGAGGTGGGGACATGACGGTGGACGACGCGGCCGAGACCGAGCCAGGGCGGGAACGGCTGCGGCGCTGGCGGCTGGTGCTCGGCGGCGGGGCGGCGGACGGCACCGGGCACGGACTCTCCGGCCGGGACGCGGCGATGGACGGGGCGCTCACCGCGCTTTACGGCAAGGGGGAGCGAACGCCGGGGCGCGACCGTGCGGCGGGGCTGGGGGCGTCGGCGCCGTCCGTGGCGCGCTGGCTCGGGGACATCCGGACGTACTTCCCCTCGTCCGTCGTGCAGGTCATGCAGCGCGACGCCATCGACAGGCTCGGCCTGTCCGCCCTGTTGCTGGAGCCGGAGATGCTGGAGGCGGTGGAGGCCGACGTGCACCTCGTCGGCACGCTGCTCTCTCTCCACAGGGCGATGCCGGAGACCACCAGGGAGACGGCGAGGGCCGTCGTCCGCAAGGTCGTCGAGGACCTGGAGAGGCGGTTCGCCACCCGCACCCGTGCCGCCCTGACGGGTGCGCTCGACCGCAGCGCGCGCGTCAGCCGTCCGCGCCACCACGACATCGACTGGAACCGCACGATCGCCGCCAACCTCAAGCACTACCTGCCCGAGCACGGAACGGTCGTGCCGGAGCGGCTGGTGGGACACGGGCGGTCGTCGCCGTCCATGATGAAGGAGGTGATCCTCTGCGTCGATCAGTCCGGGTCGATGGCGTCGTCGGTCGTGTACGCCTCGGTGTTCGGGGCGGTGCTGGCGTCCATGCGGTCGATCGGCACCCGGCTCGTCGTCTTCGACACGGCGGTCGCCGACCTCACCGACCGGCTCGACGATCCGGTGGACGTCATGTTCGGCACCCAGCTCGGCGGCGGCACCGACATCAACCGGGCGCTCGCCTACTGCCAGTCGCAGATCACCCGGCCGGCGGAGACGGTGGTGGTGCTCATCAGCGACCTGTACGAGGGAGGCATACGCGACGAGATGCTCAAGCGGGTCGCGGCGATGAAGGCGTCCGGGGTGCAGTTCGTGGCGTTGCTCGCCCTGTCGGACGAAGGAGCGCCGGCCTACGACCGGGAACACGCGGCCGCCCTCGCGGCGCTGGGCGCACCGGCGTTCGCCTGCACCCCCGATCTGTTCCCGGAGGTGATGGCGGCGGCGATAGAGAAACGACCGCTGCCGGTGCCGGACATCGGGTGACGGCCAGTACCCGTTGGTAACAGGGGTCTTGCGCAACCGTGGGACCCCCGTGCGAGGATCGGTGCCACGCTGTCACCGCACGGGAAGAACGACCCCTCTTGACCTGGCCCCCGACCCTGTCCGTCGCCGCTCTGCGCGTCCCGCGCACCGCGGCCGGGCGGCGTGCGCTGCAACTCGCATTGCTGGTCGCCGGGTTGTCCGCCCTCGGGTTCCTTCTCGGCGGGCGGGCGCATGCGGTGGGGGGCGCGCCGACGCCGGCCGCGCTCATCGTCGAAGTCGCGGCGCCGGTCTCGACCGCCGGGTCGACCGACGCCGTGCCCACGGTGAGCGAGCAGCCGGGCCGAGTTCCGACCCGGCCCCGGACGCAGGCGAGGACGTCGGCACGGACGCAGGTCGACCCGCACACGGAGGTGGGGGTTCGGGCGGCGGTCCGGTCGTCGGTGGCGCCGGTGCTGTCGATCGTCTCCGACCTTCCCCGTCCACGTGCGGTCCCGGCCGTCCCGGACCTGACCCGTCCGCCTGCGCTCCCCGCCGTCCCGGATCTCGGCGATCTCCCCGGGCTGCCCGCGCTGCCCGACCTCCCCGCGGTTCCCTCCCTCCCCGCCGTTCCCTCCCTTCCCGGGCTCTCCGCGCTTCCCGGGCTCTCCGGCCTTCCCGAGGTCCCGGTTCTGCCGTCGTCGCCGGTGGGGACGCTTCCGGACGGGGGCGGGAAGGGGGCTGACGTGCACCCGTTGCCGTTGCCGTTGCCTTCGCCGCCGACCGTGCCGTCGTCGACCGTGCCGTCGTCGGACGGGCAGGGGCCGGCCGGCCGGAAGGCCGCCCAGGCGCCGGCGGTCACGGCGGCCGTGACCGTGGCTGCGGCAGACGCCGTGACGTACGGGCCGGTCAGTTCGGGGACGGGCGACTCGGCGCGCGCCGGTGAGCGCAATGGAGCGATGGCGCTGCCCGTCCGTTCCGGGCCTGCGGTCCTCCCGGTGCCCGTGTCTCCTCCGGCACACCGGGGCCCCGACGGTGATCCGGCCGGTGGACCGGCGTCCGACAGCGGAGTCCCGCGGCACGGCGACGCGCATGCCGTCGTCGCGCCGTGCCACCGCCAGGTGCTGCGGCCCGCGCTCGGCGGTACGGCGGATCCCGACGTTCCCAAGACGCAGGACAGGTACCGGGACGTCCCCGTCTTCCCCGGCTAGGCAGAACGAGAACGGCCCTCCTCGCCCGCTCGATCGAGGCCGACCCCTTCCGGCACTGCCCGGCCTCCCCGTGTCCGTCGCCGTCGGACCCGTCGGCCCTGGGCCCGTCGGACCCGTCGGCGCCGGCGTCAGCCTCGTTGCCGTCGACCTCACCGTCACCGTGACCGTCGCCGCCGTGATCGCCGTCGCCGCCGTGATCGCCGTCGTCGGCTCCGGCGTCGTCCCGGCTGCGGCGGCCGACCCATCGACTCCGTGAGCGGCAGGTACTCGGACGGCCGAAAGCCTTTCGGCCCGTCCGGTCCAACCCTCACGGTCGGGGCGGACCGGTCCCCATTGGGGTGGGGACCGTCCGCCTCGAGCCCCCACAGGGGGCTGTTCAGGGGGCCTCACCGGGCCAACCCCAACCCGGTGAGGCCCCTCCCCTCCGGCACCGGGTGCCAGTGAGCCCGGCATCATGTGACAGGTATCACCGCTCAGGTGTGACCCTCGATTTAGGGGCCTCCTGCAAGCAGCGATAACCTGCGAGACGGACATGCCGCGCGCTCGGACACCGTGTGCGCCTCCCTTGTGACTGACAGACGAAGCGGACGTCACGTTGCCCTCGCGGCACGCCCACGCAGACAACGAACCGCGAGATCACTGATAGGGACGGAAGCGCGTGGACCTGTTCGAGTACCAGGCGAGGGACCTCTTCGCCAAGCACGATGTACCGGTGCTGGCCGGTGAAGTCATCGACACGCCTGAGGCGGCCCGCGCAGCCACCGAGCGTCTCGGTGGCAAGTCCGTCGTCAAGGCCCAGGTGAAGGTCGGCGGCCGCGGCAAGGCCGGCGGCGTGAAGCTCGCCGCCTCCGCCGACGAGGCCGTGGAGCACGCCACCAACATCCTCGGCATGGACATCAAGGGCCACACGGTCCACAAGGTGATGATCGCCGAGACGGCCCCGGAGATCCTGGAGGAGTACTACGTCTCCTTCCTCCTGGACCGTGCCAACCGCACCTTCCTCTCCATCGCGTCCGTCGAGGGCGGCATGGAGATCGAGGAGGTGGCGGCCACCCGTCCGGAGGCCGTCGCCAAGACGCCGATCGACGCCAACGAGGGCGTGACCCCGGAGAAGGCCCGCGAGATCGTCGCGGCCGCGAAGTTCCCGGCCGAGGTCGCCGACAAGGTCGCGGACGTCCTCGTGACGCTGTGGAAGACCTTCATCGAGGAGGACGCCCTCCTCGTCGAGGTCAACCCGCTGGCCAAGGTCGCCTCCGGTGACGTCATCGCCCTCGACGGCAAGGTGTCGCTGGACGAGAACGCCGAGTTCCGTCAGCCGGGCCACGAGGAGTTCGTCGACCACGCGTCGGCCAACCCGCTCGAGGCCGCCGCGAAGGCGAAGAACCTCAACTACGTCAAGCTCGACGGCGAGGTCGGCATCATCGGCAACGGCGCGGGTCTCGTCATGAGCACCCTGGACGTCGTCGCGTACGCCGGTGAGAACCACGGCGGCGTCAAGCCCGCCAACTTCCTCGACATCGGCGGCGGCGCCTCCGCCGCCGTCATGGCGAACGGCCTGGAGATCATCCTGGGCGACCCGGACGTCAAGTCCGTGTTCGTCAACGTCTTCGGCGGCATCACCGCCTGCGACGAGGTCGCCAACGGCATCGTCCAGGCGCTGCAGCTGCTCGCGGACAAGGGCGAGGAAGTCACCAAGCCCCTGGTCGTCCGTCTCGACGGCAACAACGCCGAGCTGGGTCGCAAGATCCTCTCCGACGCCAACCACCCGCTGGTCCAGCGCGTGGACACCATGGACGGCGCGGCCGACAAGGCCGCCGAGCTCGCGGCTGCGAAGTAAGGAAGAGGGACAGACTCAGCCATGGCTATCTTCCTCAACAAGGACAGCAAGGTCATCGTCCAGGGCATGACCGGTGCCACGGGCATGAAGCACACCAAGCTCATGCTGGCGGACGGCACCAACATCGTCGGTGGCGTGAACCCCCGCAAGGCGGGCACCTCCGTCGACTTCGACGGCACCGAGATCCCGGTGTTCGGCACGGTCGCCGAGGCGATCGAGAAGACGGGCGCCAACGTGTCCGTCCTCTTCGTGCCGCCGGCGTTCGCGAAGGCCGCCGTCGTCGAGGCGATCGACGCCGAGATCCCGCTCGCGGTCGTCATCACCGAGGGCATCGCCGTCCACGACTCGGCCGCGTTCTACGCGTACGCCGTGTCCCAGGGCAACAAGACCCGGATCATCGGCCCGAACTGCCCCGGTCTCATCACGCCGGGCCAGTCGAACGCCGGCATCATCCCGGGCGACATCACCAAGCCGGGCCGCATCGGCCTGGTCTCGAAGTCCGGCACGCTGACGTACCAGATGATGTACGAGCTGCGTGACATCGGCTTCTCGTCCGCCGTCGGCATCGGTGGCGACCCGGTCATCGGCACGACGCACATCGACGCGCTCGCCGCGTTCGAGGCCGACCCCGACACCGACCTGATCGTCATGATCGGTGAGATCGGCGGCGACGCCGAGGAGCGGGCCGCGGCCTTCATCAAGGACAACGTGAAGAAGCCGGTCGTCGGCTACGTCGCGGGCTTCACCGCGCCCGAGGGCAAGACCATGGGCCACGCCGGCGCCATCGTCTCCGGCTCCTCCGGCACGGCCGCCGCGAAGAAGGAGGCCCTCGAGGCCGCCGGCGTCAAGGTCGGCAAGACGCCGACCGAGACGGCGAAGCTGGCGCGCGAGATCCTCGCCGCGGGCTGACGCACGTCTGACGCGCGGCCCGATGCGGGGCCGGCGCGCGGCTGATCCGCGGCCGATGCCCGGCTCCTTCGCGGGCCGGGCGTCCGCGGGCCGAGTGCCGTACGGCGAGACGCCGGTGGGCCCGCCCCCTCGTGGGGGCGTGCC
>NZ_JBHVYK010000093.1:0-30085 GCF_042880855.1 Streptomyces sp. NPDC058291 | reverse complement strand
AAGCGGTACTCGTCGACCACGTCGCCGGTGTTGCGCACACGCAGCCGCACGGTCGCCCTGCTGCCGGGGTCGACGGTGGCGGAAGAAGGTTCCAGGGAAGTCCACAGGCTCACGCGCCGACGCTACGGGGAGGGCCGGGCCGACGTCAGAGGCGGGAGGGCAGGCCGCCGTGCCCGACGGGACCGGCCGGCTGCCCAGGAGTCCCTTCCGGCCGCCGAAGCCCGCGGTCGGCGTCCCTACCGGGCGGGCGCGGCGGCACGGCCTGCCCGTGGGGGCAGGCGGGGTGCCCCCGGGTGTGCACCGAGGGCCGTTTCGGGATACGCGCTTCGCGCGTGACGGTGAAAGACGTCCTGACGCGTACCCCGAGGAGAGCACAGCATGCCGTCCTACCTGTCGCCCGGCGTATACGTCGAGGAGGTGGCCAGCGGCTCCCGCCCGATCGAAGGGGTGGGCACCTCGGTGGCGGCCTTCGTCGGGCTCGCCCCGACCGGCCCGCTCAACGAGCCGACGCTGGTGACCAACTGGACCCAGTACGTGGCGGCCTTCGGTGACTTCACCGACGGCTACTACCTGGCGCACTCCGTCTACGGGTTCTTCAACAACGGCGGCTCGGCGGCATACGTCGTCCGCGTGGGCGGTTCCCCGGCGGGAGCCGCCGGCGACGCCAAGTCCCCGGCCGCCCTCGCCGGTTCCGGTTCGGCGGCCGCGCCCGCCGCGCTGCCGGCCGGCGAGCCCAAGCAGCTCGGCACCTTCACGGTGACGGCCGTCGCGGCGGGCGAGAGCGGCGGCCCGCTGAGCGTCGAGGTCGCCGACGCCGAGGGCGAGGGCCCCGCCGAGCGCTTCAAGCTGATCGTCAAGGACGGGGACAAGCCCGTCGAGACCTTCGACGTCAGCGCCAAGAAGGGCAACCGCTCCTACGTCGTCACGCAGGTCAAGGAGCGCTCGCGGCTGATCACCGTGGCCGAGGCCGCGCCCGCCGCGCAGCTGGCCCGGCCGGAGAACCAGACGGTCGCCCTGCCGGCCGCGCCCTCCGCCGCACCCGCCGTGCCGACGGAGGAGACCGCCCCGGTCGGCCCCGCGCAGTACCTGGGCGACAGCTCCGACCGCACCGGCTTCGGCGGCCTGGAGGCCGTCGACGAGGTGTCCATGGTCGCGGTCCCCGACCTGATGGCCGCCTACCAGCGCGGCGCGATCGACCTGGAGTCCGTCAAGGCCGTCCAGCTCGGCCTCATCGCGCACTGCGAGCTGATGGGCGACCGCGTCGCGATCATCGACCCGCCGCCGGGCCTCAACGCACGTCAGATCCGCGTCTGGCGCCAGGAGACGGCCGGCTACGACTCCAAGTACGCAGCGCTTTACTACCCGTGGATCAAGTCCTTCGACCCGTCCGCCGGCCAGGCCCGGCTGATCCCGCCGAGCGGCCACGTGGCCGGCGTGTGGGCCCGCAACGACTCCGAGCGCGGCGTCCACAAGGCCCCCGCCAACGAGGTCGTGCGCGGGGCGGTGGACCTGGAGATCCAGATCACCCGCGGCGAGCAGGACCTGCTCAACCCGATCGGCGTCAACTGCATCCGCGCGTTCCCCGGCCGCGGCATCCGCATCTGGGGCGCCCGCACCCTCTCCTCCGACCCGGCCTGGCGCTACCTCAACGTCCGCCGGTACTTCAACTACCTGGAGGAGTCGATCCTGATCGGCACCCAGTGGGTGGTGTTCGAGCCGAACGACCACGCCCTGTGGGCCCGGATCCGGCGCAACGTCTCGGCGTTCCTGGTCAACGAATGGCGCGCGGGCGCGCTGTTCGGCGCCCGCCCCGAGGAGGCGTTCTACGTCAAGTGCGACGAGGAGTCCAACCCGCCGGAGTCGGTCGACCTCGGCCGGGTGGTCTGTGAGATCGGCATCGCGCCCGTCAAGCCCGCCGAGTTCGTGATCTTCCGCCTGGCCCAGTTCCAGAGCGGGAGCGGCGAGTTGGAGGAGTAGCGGCGCGGGCCGCCGCCCCACCCTCCGGACCCGTATCCCTCGCCCCGCAGTCAACTCCCGTAGAAGGAAAGCCAGATGAGTCTCCAGCCGGGTGACGCCCTCACTTCACACAATTTCGGCCTGCAGATCGACGGCGTCATGGTCGAGTACCTCGCCGAGGTCAGCGGCCTCAGCATCGAGCAGGACGTCATCGAGTACCAGCAGGTGTCCGCGCAGGGCAAGCCGGTCACCAAGAAGCTGCCCGGCGTGAAGAAGGCCGGCACCTGCACGGTCGTGCGCGGCATGACCCAGTCCGCGGCGTTCAACCAGTGGATCACCGAGTCGATCAACGGCGTGATGGGCACCGCCCGCAAGAACGCCACGATCATGGTGATGGACTACATGAACAACCCGGTCAAGCGGTACAACATGCGCAACGCCTGGTGCAGCAAGATCGACACCAGCACGGTCAAGGCGGGCGAGGCGTCCGCGCTCACCGAGACCGTGACGATCACGTTCGAAGAACTGGTCATCGAGTAATGCGGCGTACGGCTGTCCGGGCGGCGGCGGCGAGCGGGGAGCCGCAGGAGGCGCTCCCGGCCACCGCCGTGCCCGAACCCGCACCGGCCGCGGCCCCCGCCCCGGCGGCGTACCGGCTGCAGACGGAGTTCCCCTTCGAGCTGCCGCGCGGCTACGTCGACGAGGCGGGCACGGTGCACCGCGACGGCGTGATGCGGCTGGCGACGGCACGGGACGAACTGGTCCCGCTCCGCGACATCCGCGTCCAGGAGAACCCGGCGTACCTGTCGGTGGTCCTGCTCGGCCGGGTCATCACCCGCCTCGGCACGCTGCCGCTCGTCCACGACGGCATCGTGGAGAACATGTTCGCCTCCGACCTGGCGTTCCTCCAGGACTTCTACCGCCAGGTCAACGCCGAGGGGCACACCCGCGCCTCGGTGCGCTGCCCGCACTGCTCGGAGCCCTTCGAGGTGGAACTCGGCGGGAGCCGCCTGGGGGAATCGTGACGTACGCGACCGACCGGCTGCACGAGGAGATCGCGTACGTCGCCTACCACTTCCACTGGAGCCAGGACGACATCCTCGACCTGGAACACCACGACCGGCGCCGTTACGCCGACCAGATCGCGTCCCTGGTGACCCGGGGCGGGGCGGAGGGCTGAGGCATGGGGTTCCTGGATCGACTGCGCGGTGGACGCGGGGAGCGCGGCGAGCGCACCGGCAGCGGGAACACGGCGGGCGTGGAGCACGGCCGTGGCGACGCGGGCGCGCCGACGACGACGGGCGCCCACGGAACCGCGCCCGCCGTCGGGTCCGCCGTCGGGTCCGGACCCGAGTCCGGATCCGGTGCCGCCGCAGGTTCGGCGGGGCGGGGCGGTCCGGCGGGGCAGGGCGGTGCGGCGGGGCAGGGCGGTCCGGGTACGCGCGTCGTCCCTGCCGCCTGGTCCTCGCTCCCGCCCATCCAGCGGACCGCGGCCGTCGGCCCGTCGGGCGTCGCCGACGCCGGCTTCGGCGGCCGGCTGGCCACCTGGCAGAACCCCTCGTTCACGGGCGTCCGCTCCCACGCGGTGCTGGACGCGGCCCCCGGCGGCCTGATGAGCAACCTCCGGGCGACCCCGGCCACGGCCGCGGAGGCGGAGGCGGAGCCCGAGCGGTCCGCCGCGCCGCCCCGGGCGATCCCCCTGCAACGCGCGCTCCCGTCGACGCCGGCGCTGTCGCCGACCCCGGCCTCTGCCCCCCTGTCGGCTGCGGCTCCGGACCGGCTCGGCTCGGCCGGCGCGGCGGGCTCGTCCTCCCCGAACGCGCCGTCCCCGGCCGGGTCCTCGTCGGCCGGGTCCTCGTCGGTGGCGTCCGCGCGACCGTCCGCCCCGACGCCTCCTTCCCTCCCCGGCATGCCCGTGGTCGCCGCCCGCCCGGCGGAGGCGTCCCGTCCCGCTCCCGCCGCGCCGGCGCGGGGCATCCGGGTGGCCCCGGCGGCCCCTCCGGCGGCGAAGATGCCGGCCCCGTTGACGAGGTCGACGTCCGCGCCGGTCCAGCGACGGACGCTGCCCGCCCGGCCCGCGCCCACCTCACCGTCCACCGACCCCGGCCCAGCGCAGTCCTCGGGCCGGGGCACGGGCGCGGGCACGGCCACCGGCGGCGAAGGCCCGACGACCGCCGAGGAACCGGCGCCGGGCCCGCGAGCGGTCAGGGCCGCGGACCCCGCGGGGACGGTCAGCACAGCCGACTCGCCCACTCCGACGGGCAGTACGCCCCCCGCGCCCCTCGCACCCGCGAGCGCCGAGACCCGGCCGACGGCGGTCCAGCGGGCGGCGGCCCCGCTGTCCCCGCCTGCACCTGTGCCTGTGCCTGCGCCTGCACCTGGGCCTGCGCGGGTCCCCGCTCCCGCACCCGTTGCCCCTTCCGTACCTGAGGACGACTCCGCGTCCGTCCAGCGCCAGGTCGCAGTTCAGCGGGCGGCCGACCAGGGCGCGGCGACCGCCCCCGGCACCGGCGCGGGAGCCGGCCCTACGAGCACGGGCGCCGGCGCGGGAGCCGGCCCTACGAGCACGGGCGCCGGCGCGGGCCGACCGGTCGTGGCACGACGCCCAGTGGACGACCGGCACGAAGCCGCAGCGACAGCCACAGCGGGAGCCACGGAGGCTGCCACAGGGTCAGCCAGAGGCGCAGCGCCCAGCAGCTCCCGTGCGGGCGGGGAGACCGCGTCCGCCCGCCCGCCGGTGGAGATCCAGCGGGCGGCGAGCCGGCGGGAAGCCGTCCCACCCGGTGACTCCGGTGACTCCGATGCGGGGAACGGTCCCGGGTCCGCCCGGCAACCGGTCGAGATCCAGCGGGCGGCGAGTCCGCGCCGACCCGGCGCGCACGACGACTCCGCGGCGGGAGACAGCCCTACGCCTGTCCGCGCGCCTGTCGGCCCCGACCGACCCGGGACGGCCTCGCCCAGCGGCGCAGGCCCGGGAGGCGGCGGCCCCGCACCCGCCCCGCGGCCCGCCGCTCCCCACGGCTCCCCTACCGGCGCCGGCCCGGCCACGCCCGTCCCGCCCCGCGGAGGCACAACGCCCGTCCAGCGAGCGGTGCGGGGCGCGGGCGTCGACGTCGGTACCGCCTCCGGTTCCTCGGCGGCGAGCAGTGCCGCGCCCGCCGTGAGGACCGGCTCCGCCCCTCCCGCCCCGGCGGCCCCGGACGCCCCGCGAGGGACGGCGAGGCCTGCCGCGGCTCCCGCCGGTCCGGGCGCGGCGACGGCTCCGTCCGTCGGCGCGCACGACGTGCAGCGGGCGGTCGCGGGACGTACGGCGGCGGCGAGCCAGGGCCCGGGCCCGTCACCGACGCCCGCGCCCGCACCCACGCCCCTGCCCCTGCCCACGCCCGCCCACGGCCCCACCCCGTCGTCCCCCGCGCCCGGTCCGTCCGCCGTGTCCGCCCCGCGCACCGGCGCGGCGGCCCTGCCTGCCCCGGTGAGCGGACGCGCCATCCCGGCCGCCGGTCCCGCGCCTCATGCCGACGCCACCCCGGCCGCCGGTCCCGCGCCCCGTGCCGGCGCCGGTCCGGTCCGGAGCGGCTTCACCCCGCCCTCGACCTCGGCCTCGACCTCGACCTCGCCCGCGAGCGGCAGCGGTCCCGCGACGCCCCTCGGCCTACAGCGCGCGACGACGCCTGCCGTCCCGACGCCCGCATCGTCGTCGAACGGTCCCGCATCGTCGCCGGGCGGGCCCCTCCGGCCCCCGGCCGCCGCGGGCAGCCCGGCTGCCGCGCGCCCGGGTCCGGTCCCTCCACCGCCCTCCCCCGCGCGTCCCGCCGCCACCGCGCCTGCGCCCCGCGCCGGTTCAGCGACCACCGCCGCAGCCGCGCCCGCGCCAAGCGTTCAGCGGGCCGCGGTCGGGGCCACCCCGCCCCGGCGTCGGGCGGGCCTCGGGGCACCGACGAACGTCCCCGCGCCCCTCCCCCCGACCCCGATCGCTGCCGCCGCCCCGGCCCCCCGGACGTTCCCGGCCCCCGGGATCCCCGCCGCGCCCGCTGCCGCCGACGCCCCCGGTCCGCGGACGGAGCCGATCCAGCGCGCGTCCAGCGCTCTCGGCGCCCCCGTGCAGCGCAGCGCCCCGCCGACCCCCGCCGTGCAGCCCGCGCCTCCCGCGCCCGCGCGCCCCCTGCTGGGCGCCCCGCTCGCCGTCCGCCCCGCCGACGCCCGGCCGCTCGAAGCGCCGACCGGCATTCCCGTCACGCCGCCGGGCGCCCCGCGGGCGACGACCGGCCCCGCGCCTGTTCCCCCGGTCGTGCAGCGCTCGACAGCGGCACCCGGCGCGCCGCACCCCACGGTCTCGGCGAACCCGTTCGCGCCCGCACCCGCCCCGGGGCCGCCCGTCGGCGCCCCGTCCCTCCCGACGCCGCTGCCCGACCGGACGGCGTCGGCCACCGCCCCGGCCGACGCCGCCGGTTCGCCCCCTCCCTCCGTGCGCCCCCCGGCCGACGCCGCCGGTTCGCTCCCTCCCTCCGTGCGCCCCCCGGCCGTGCGCCCCACGCCGACGGCCGCCCGCTCGTCGGCGCCCGCGTCCGCGCCCCCGGTGCGCGCGTCCACGCCGCCCGTGCAGCGCCGCGCGGTCCCTGCCACGCCGCCGGGACCGGTCCCGCTGCGCCGCACCGCGCCGGGCGGCCCTTCCGGTCACCCCGTCGCCCGCCCGTATCCCACCCCCGGCGCCACCCCCGCATCGTCCCCGCCCACGGCCCCGGTCGCTCCCGCGCCCCCCGCCGTCCAGCGCCGCACGCCGCTCCCCGGGCCGGTCACCCCGGCGGGCTCCCCGGCGGTTCCGCCCCTGTCCGCCCCCACGCCCCTGCCCATGTCCCTCGCCACGCCCCCGCCGCTGCCGTTGCCGGCGCCGACGCCGGTTCCGCCGTCCGTCCCCGTCGTCCAGCGCGCCGTCACCCCGCCCCCGCCCGTGCCGCACCTGGCGCCCGGGCCGAGCAGGGGCGCCTCGACGTCGGCGGCGTCGTCGGCGAGGGCGCCCCGGCCGGACGCCGAGCCGTCGTCCGGTGCGGCACGGGGGACGCCGGGTCCGGTGCGGGCCGAAGCGCGGCCCGGATTCGATCCGCGGGACCTCACCGACTTCCAGCTCGACGAGCTGACGCACCGCCTGACCGGTCGCATCACCCGTCTGCTGCGCACCGAACTGCGGCTCGACCGCGAGCGGATCGGCAGGCTCCGCGACCCCCGCCACTGACTCCGCCCCCGCGACCGACTCCACCACCGCCCCGCGACGCCCGGCCGAACCGCCCCCGCCCCGCCCCGTCCCGCACGCCCTCTCCCGGAAAGGCCAGGCCCCCGATGCCCTCCGATCTCGACCCGGGCTCCACCGTCTTCTTCACCCTGACCATCGACGGCGAGAGCCTCGGCTTCTTCAACGGGTGCGAGGGTCTCTCGTCCCAGGTGGAGATCGAGCACCGTCAGGAGGGCGGCAACAACGGGTTCGTCTGGCAGCTGCCCTCGCGGGTGACGTTCTCCACGATCCGGCTGACCCGCCCGCTCACCCCGGACACCACCAAGGTCGCCAAGTGGATCTCCTCGATCACCACCGGGGTGACCCGCCCGACCGCCCAGATCGCGGCGCTGCGCGCGGACGGTTCGGAGGTCGCCCGGTGGGGCCTGATCGACGTGCTGCCGGTGAGCTGGCAGGGGCCCTCCCTCAATCCGGAGAGCCCGGGCGTGGCCACGGAGGTCCTGGAGATCACCCACCACGGCTTCACCGACTAGCAGAACACCCAAGAGGACGAGGACGTCATGGCCAAGGGAAGCAAAGGCGGCGCGGGCAAGAGCCTGGTCCGTGCCACCCTCGCGATCCACGAACCGCCGGTCGGCACCAGCACCACACCCGGCGGACTGATCAAGTCCTTCGGGTTCGACTTCAACCCGGCGCAGTTGCAGCTGGGCCGGCGGGCCCAGTGGAAGGTGACCCCGACCGCGGCGGTCCGCGACGGCTCGGTGCCGGAGTTCATGGGTCCCGAGCCGCGCGAGATGACCGTCGAGATCTTCCTCGACACCTCCGACCAGCCGGGCAGCAACACCGTGCTGAAGAAGGTGGAGTCGCTGCTGGAGTGCTGCGAGGTCACCACCAAGAGCATCGCCGCCAAGCAGCCCTCCCCGCCGTGGGTGGTGTTCCAGTGGGGCTCGTTCTCCACCGCCCGCTTCACCGCCTACGTCAGCAGCATCGACGTCACCTACTCGCTGTTCGGCACGACCGGCGTCCCGATCCGCGCCACCTGCCAGGTGCGCCTGCACGAGATCCCCAGCAAGACGAAGGGCCAGAACCCGACCTCGGGCGCGCTCACCGCGCAGCGGGTGCACCGGGTCGTGGCCGGCGACTCGCTGCAGTCCCTGGCCTGGCGCGAGTACGGCGACGCCTCCGCGTGGCGGTCGATCGCGGAGGCCAACGGCATCGACGACCCGTCCCGGCTGCCGACCGGCGTCGAGCTCGTGCTGCCCGCGGCCGAGGAGGTGCGCTTCTAGTGGTCCAGTCCGCGTTCTCCAGCGTCATCCAGGTCACCCTCGGCGGCCGCCCGCTCCCCGTCGACTTCGCGCCCCTGCTGGTCGAGGGCTGGGTGGACCAGGGGCTCGGGGTGCCGGCCGCGTTCCGGCTGACGTTCCGCGACCCCTACCGCCAGGTCCTCGGCAAGCTGGGCGTCACGTTCGGCACGCCCGTCGTGCTGGCCCCGATCGCCGACGGCAAGGGCGCCTCGGACCCGCTGCTCACCGGCGAGGTGTGCGGCCTGGAGGCCGACTACGACGGCACCGGCACCTTCACCGTCATCCGCGGCTACGACTTCGGCCACCGGTTGATGCGCCAGCGGCGCGTGGCCGCCTACCGCAACCAGACCGCCTCCGACATCGCCCGCAAACTGGCCGCCCAGGACGGCGTCCCCGTCGGGAAGATCCAGTCCACCAAGACGGTCTACGAGTTCATCAGCCAGGCCAACGTCACCGACTGGGACTTCCTCGCCCGGCTGGCCGACGAGAACGAGATGGTCATGTCGGTGGACGCCAAGGGCCGGTTCCAGTTCGTCAAGCCCGATCCGGCGTCCGGCGCGCCGCCCACCTCGACCCCGGGCGACAGGAGCCCCTTCGTCCTGGAGGCCGGCACCGACATCCTGCGGCTGCGGGCCGCCGTCACCGCCGCCGAGCAGGTCGCGACGGTCGAGGCGCGCGGCTGGGACGTGACGACCAAGAAGAAGCTCACCGCCACCGCGCCCGCGAAGACCAATCCGGGCATCAGCATCGGCACCACTCCCGGCCAGGCCGCCGCCAAGTTCAAGCCGGCCAAACTGGTCGACGCCCAGACGCCCTACGACCGGCAGTCGGAGGTGAAGTTCGCCGCCGACGCCCTCGCCGACGACGTCACCGGCTCCTTCGCCGAGCTGGAGGTCATCGCGCGCGGCACCCCGAAGCTGCGGCCCGGCCTGCCCGTCACCCTCGCCGACGTGGGCGACCCCTTCGAGGGCAAGTACACCGCCACCTCCGTCCGCCACGTCTTCGGCGACGGCAAGCACTACGAGGCCTGGGTCACCGTCAGCGGGCGGCAGTGGCGGTCCCTGTACGGGCTCTCCTCCGGCGGCGGGAACGCCCAGAACGGTCTGAACCTGCCCGGCACCGCGAACGCCCTGGTCACCGACGTGAGCGATCCCCTCAAGCAGGGGCGCGTCAAGCTCCAGTTCCCCTGGCTCGACGACGCCTACGTCAGCGACTGGACGCGCGTGGTGCAGTGGGGCGGCAAGCGCGGCGGCTCGATCTTCCCGCTCGACGTCGGCGACGAGGTGCTGGTCGCCTTCGACCGGGGCGCCCTGGACCACCCGTACGTCATCGGCGGCCTCTACAACGGCAGGGACAAGCCGACCCCGGTCAAGGACGTGCCCCTGCACGACGGGACCCGCCAGCGCGCCTCCCGGCACACCCTGTCCGACCGTGACGGCAACCGGATGGACCTGCTCAGCCAGCGCACCGGCGGCAAGCAGGGCGTACGGCTGACCAGCGGCGACGACAATCTCGTCATCAACCTCGACCGGGCGCAGACCGAGATCACCGTGGACAGCAGAGGCGACGTCAGCATCAAGGGCGGCCGTTCGGTGTCCGTGAAGGCCGGCACCGACCTCACCCTCACCGCGGGCCGCAACGTCGCCATCAGGAGCGGCGGTTCGCTCACCCTGCGGGGCAACCTCGTCAACATCAGGTCGATGACGGGCATGGTGTCGGTGGACGCGGCGGGCCTGCTCAACCTCAAGGCGGGCGCTGCCGCCACCCTCAGCGCGGGCGCCGCCCTGCAGATCAACTCCACCGCCAACGTGGGCATCCGGGCCGCCACCCTCATGCTGCAGGGCGTCGTCATGGTCAACAGCAAGCCGTACCCGCTGCCGTGACGGCGGCCGACCGGTACCGGAGAAGGAAAAGGCAGGTGGCCCTCTGATGGCCGAACAGTTCGTCGGGTCCGGCTGGGCGTTCCCCATGCGCATCGGGCCCACCGGGGGCATCGCCCTGGTCAGCGGGGAACGCGAGATCGAGGAGGCGATCCGGCTGATCCTGGCCACCGCGCCGGGCGAGCGCCCGATGCGCCCGGAGTACGGCTGCGCCATCCACGACCTGGTCTTCGCCCCGGTCAACGAGGCGACCGCCGGGCGCATCCAGCACGAGGTGTACACGAGCCTGGACCGCTGGGAGCCGCGCATCGAGGTCAACGACGTCGAGGTCACCGCCGGCGCCGAACAGGGCGTGCTGTTCATCGACGTCCGCTACTCGATCCGCGGCACCAACAACCCGCGCAGTCTCGTCTTCCCGTTCTACGTCATTCCGTCCCACGACGAGCCGGGCGACCCCGGCTCCTCCGGTACGGCTTCCGAAAGCGACCGCTGATGGCCCTGCCCTCCCCCAACCTGGACGACCGCCGCTTCCAGCAGTTCGTCGACGACGCCAAGCGCTACATCCAGCAGCGCGCGCCGGAGTGGACCGACCACAACGTCTCCGACCCGGGCGTGACCCTCGTCGAGACGGTCGCCCACATGGCGGACCAGATCGTCTACCGTCTCAACCGGGTGCCCGAGAAGAACCATCTCGCCTTCCTGGACCTGGTCGGCATCCGGCTCTTCCCGCCGTCCGCCGCCCGCACGGAGGTGACGTTCTGGCTGTCGGCGCCCCAGGAGGAGCCGGTGCTCCTCCCGGTGGGCACCGAGGTGGCGACGGTCCGCACCGAGAGCGAGGAGGCGGTCGTCTTCGCCACGGAACGCGAACTCGTGGTCGTGCCCTGCCACTTGAGCCGTCTGGTCGTACAGCACCAGGGCGAGCCGGTCACCGACCGGACCACCGACCTCGCCGAGGGCAAGGACCTGCTGTGCTTCGCCGAGGCGCCCCGTCCGGGTGACTGCATGCTGTTCGGGCTGAGCGCGGCCGTCCCGCACTGCGCGGTGGTCCTGGAGCTGGACAGCCGCGTCGACGGCGTCGGCGTCGACCCCCGCCAGCCCCCGCTGGTCTGGGAGGCCTGGACGGAGGACGGCTGGCAGGAGTGCGAGGTCGACCGCGACGGCACCGGCGGCCTGAACCGGCCCGGCGAGGTCGTCCTGCACGTCCCGGGCGGTCATGTCCTGTCCCGCTCCGGCGGCCAGGAGGCCGGCTGGCTGCGCTGCCGCGTCACCGACCCGCTCACCGGCCAGCCCTTCTACACCACCTCCCCGACCGTGCGCTCCGCCGAGGTCTTCACGGTCGGCGGCACCGCCCCCGCCGTGCACGCCGAGACCGTCCACGACGAGGCGCTCGGCGAGTCGACCGGCCTGCCGGGCCAGCGTCTCGCCCTGGTCCACGCCCCGGTGGTCGGCGACGACCCGCCCCTGCTCCTGCAGACCGCCGAGCACGACGGCTGGACCGACTGGCAGGTCGTCCCGCACTTCGCCGCCTCCGGGCCCGGGGACCGCCACATCACCCTCGACGCGGCGACCGGCGAGATCGCCTTCGGCCCGTCCGTCCGCGAGCCCGACGGCCGCCTGCGCCAGTACGGCGCGGTCGCCCCCAAGGGCGCGGTCATCCGCGCCCGCCGCTACCGCACCGGCGGCGGCCGGGCCGGCAACGTGGCCCGGGGCGCGGTCCAGGTGCTGCGCACCTCCGTCCCCTACGTGTCGGAGGTCGTCAACCGCGAGGCCGCGCGCGGCGGGGTCGACGGCGAGACGGTGGAGGAGGCCAAACTCCGCGCGCCGATCACGCTGCGCGCCCAGGAACGGGCGGTGACCCTGCGCGACTACGAGGAGCTGGCCCGCCGCGCCGCCCCGGAGACCGCCCGCATCACCTGCCTGGAGGGCGAGCCCGACGAGCACGGCTCGTACGCGGTGCGGGTCCTGGTCGTCCCTCAGGCGGTCCCCGACCCCGGCGGCCGGCTGCGCTTCGAACAGCTGGTGCCCGGCGACTCGCTGCTCGACCGGATCACCCGTCACCTCGACGAACGCCGCCTGATCGGCACCCGGTTGGCGGTCGGCCCGCCGTTCTACCAGGGCGTGACGGTGGTGGCGACGGTGCACGCCTTCCGCGGCGTCGACACCGACCGCGTCCGCCGCCAGGCCCACGACGCGCTCTACCGCCATCTCGACCCGCTCACCGGCGGCGCGGACGGCAAGGGCTGGCCGTTCGGCCGTCCGGTGCAGTCCGGCGAGGTCTTCGCGGTGCTGCAGCGCGTCCCCGGCGTCGAACTGGTCGACCAGGTCACCCTGCATCCCGCCGACCCCCTGACGGGCAAGCGCGGCGAGGCCACCGACCGCATCGACCTGGCCGCCCCGGCGCTCGTCTTCTCCTACGACCACCGGGTCCGCGTGATCGGGGACGGCGCGTGAGGGGCTCGGTCGACGGGCTCGGCTCCTCCACGCCGATCGGCGTGATGCTGCCGGCCGTGTTCGCGGACGACGACCTCGCGCAACGCTTCGTCGCGGGCCTGGACGAGGTCATGGCCCCCATCCTCAACGCGCTGGACTGCCTCCCCGCCTACTTCGACCCGGCCCTCGCCCCGATCGACTTCACCCGCTGGCTGACGGGCTGGGTCGGCGCGGAGACCGACGGCACGGAACCGGAGCCGAGGCTGCGGGCCGCGGTGGCGGCGGCGGCGTACCTGCACCGGGTGCGCGGCACCCGCCTCGGCCTGTCCGAGGCCGTCCGCCTGGCGTTCGGCGTGGAACCGGAGATCTCGGAGAGCGGCGGCTGCGCGTGGAGCGCCCGCCCGCTGGGCCCGTTCCCCGGCGAGCGGCGCCCCCACCTGCACGTCACGCTCCGCCTGCCCGATCCCGGCCCGGCGGACGAGCACCGTCTGGACGCCCTCGTGGCCGCCGCCCGCCCCGCCCACATGCCGTACTCGGTCAAGGTGACCGCCGCCGAAAGGACCCCGGAGAGATGACCACCCAGAACTGCGCCGACTGCGGAACGCGGGCCGAGCCCGGCCAGACGTTCTGCGACGCGTGCGGGGCCGTGCTCGGCTGGACCGACCGGACCCCCGCCCACGCCGGAGCCGGCTCCGGGAGCGGCACGGCCGGCACGGCCCCGGGCACGGGGGCCGGTGCGGGCACGGCGCCGGGCGCCGACCCGGCCACGGCGACCGGGTCCGCCGGCGGCCCCGCGCCAGTGCGCCGGCCCGAGGGCGCGCAGGAGCCGCCCCGCACCGCACCGGCCGCTGCCATGACGGACGACCACCACGCCCCCGACGAATCCCGCGACTCCGGCCGCTCGGACCGCTCCGACGACGAGGACACCGCGGAGACGCCGCTCCCGCCCGTCCCGCCGGAGGACGGCACGACGACGACCGGGCCGGACGACGCGCCCGCCGCCGGCACCGCCGCGGCGTCGGCCCCCTCAGCGGCCGGCATCCCGCCCCACGCCTCCGCCCCCGCCCCTTCGCCCTCACCGTCGCCCTCGCCCTCGCCGGAGGCGACGACCGCGCCGACCGTGCGCGTCCCGGCGGCGGCGCCCGGCGCGCCCGCGCAGCAGCCCGGTCCGCCGCCCGCTCCCGCCCTCGGCGACACCATGGCAGCGAGGGCCCGCTCCCTGCTCGTCCCCGTCGCCGACGCGGAGCCGCGTCCCGCCGCGCCCCCGTCCGTCGCCCCGGTGCTGCCCGGCAGGCCCGTCGCAGACCGGCCGCAGGTGCGCGCCCCCGGTCCGGTCCAGGGCGAGACGCACGGCGTCGCCTGCCCCTGGTGCGCCACGCCCAACAATCCCGACCGGCACTTCTGCGTGCGCTGCGCGATGCCGATGACCCTGGAGGACCGCTCCTCGCCGCGGCCGTCCTGGTGGCGCCGCCTGTTCAACCGCGACGGCGTGGCTCCCTGGGCCGGCGACCGCCCGCGTCTGCGCCGCACGTTCGACCGGATCGTCACCTGGGTGATGGCGGCCGTCGTCCTCACCCTCCTGATCGTCGCCGGAGTGAACACGCCGGCCGCGGTCCAGGCGACCCGCGACCACTTCTCCAAGCGGGCCCCGGTCCCGCCGGACTCGGTGGCGGCGTCGCGCTCCTACCCCGGGCACAAGCCGGAGCTGGCCTTCGACAAGATCAACAACAGCTGGTGGGGCCCCGGTGTCTCGCAGTCCGGCGAGGGGGAGTGGATCGAGGCCCGCTTCGACGAGCCCACCCGCCTGCTGGACGTGATCATCACCTCGGGCACCTCCACCCGCGCCGACCAGCTCAGCGAGTCGGCGCTGCCGCACCGCATCAAGGCGACGATCACTCTGAAGGACGGCAAGACGACGACCCGCGAGCTCGTCCTCGACCAGAGTGCGGGCGGCCAGCGGCGCGCCTTCCGCGTGGGCGAGGTGACCAGAGTCCGGTTCACGATCGAGTCCTCGTACTCGGTCTCCGCGAGCAAGC
Source organism: Streptomyces sp. NPDC058291 (assembly GCF_042880855.1). NCBI lineage: Bacteria > Bacillati > Actinomycetota > Actinomycetes > Kitasatosporales > Streptomycetaceae > Streptomyces > Streptomyces sp. NPDC058291. The sequence continues at coordinate 15,252 of NZ_JBHVYK010000093.1, read as the reverse complement.
AGGTGTCGATCGCCGAGATCGAGTTCTTCGGACGCTCCAGCGCCAACGCGTCCTGACGGCCGCACGGCACGGACGGCCGCCGGCCGGCGGGAGGGAACGCTTCTCCTGCCGGCCGCGGGCCCGATCCCGGGGCTGAGGCCGGGATGGGGGCCGGGGCCGGGGCCGGGCGGGGCTGAGGCCGGGCGGGGCCGGGAAAACGAACGAGTCCCACCCCGTCTGACACGGGATGGGACTCGTTCTCATGGAGCGCTGGGCAGGCCTTGCACCTGCATTTCCCCGCAGGAAGCGGGGCGTCTTTCCTTGGACCACCAACGCAGAGGTCGTTCACCGTTTTTCGTTACCGGTGACCTGCTCAAGATCAAGCTTACCCCATTTCCGCGGCCTTGTTGACCACGAACGACCGCTTGATGATCAGGCGACGTCCTCGACCTTCAACTCCGGTCCGACGACCAGGGTGACCGCGCCCGCGGCGGCCGAACCGTCCGCCGTCGCCCGCTGCCCGGGCAGCCGGGAGGCGAGAACGGCGGCCTGGCCGTCGAGGCCCGCGGGATAGGTGACCGTCGTTCTGGCGACCGTGCCGCCCGGCGCGTTGCCCGTCTCGACGACGTTGTAGCCGGCCTTCCTCAGCCGCTCGGCGACGAGCCCGGCGCGACCGGAGACGCCCGTGCCGTTGAGGACGCGGACCCTGACGGACGAGGCGTACACCACGTTCTTCTTCGACGCCTCCAACTGCGCCTTGGTGACCTCCTTGTCCTTGGCCAGGGCGGTGAACAGGTCGGCGGCCTGCGGGTACTGCCAGACGACGTTGGCCTTGTCGGTGGGCTGGTCGGCCACCCGCCCGTAGTTGGGGACGGTGAGGAAGCCGAGGCGGTCGCTCGGTATCCCCTTGAGCTCGTCGGCGAGCCCGTACAGCGGCTGGATGCCCGCGAGATCGGGGTCGGTCGTCAGGGACTTGGTGATCGACTGCAGGAAGCCGTACATCGCGTCCGGGCTCGTCAGCTTGGACTTGGCCTTCTTGGCCAGGGCGTCCATGAACTCCTGCTGGCGGCCGATGCGGCCGAGGTCGGAGCCGTCGCCCACGCTGTAGCGGGTGCGGACGTAGCCGAGCGCCTTCTCGCCCTTGACGGTCTGGCAGCCCGCCTCCAGGTCCAGGTGGGCCTTCTCGTCGTGGATGGCCTGCTTCGGGCAGACCTCGATGCCCCCCAGCGCGTCGACCATGCCCTTGAACCCGGAGAAGTCGACCGTCATGAAGTGGTCGATGCGCAGGCCCGTGTTCGACTCGACGGTCTTGATGGTGCAGGCGGCGGCCTCGGCGACCTTGCCGGTGCTGCCGCCGATCGCGAAGGCCTCGTTGATCTTGAAGTGGTGCGGCGAGGACGAACCGCCGTCGCCCTTCTCGCAGCCGGGTATCTCCACCCACGAGTCGCGCGGGAAGGACACCACCGAGGCCCACTTACGGTCGGCCGGTATGTGCAGCACCATCAGCGTGTCCGACTGCATGGTGGTCAGGTCCTTGCCGTACTTGGCGTTCGCGCCTTCACGGGTGTCGGAACCGACGATCATGATGTTCTTCGAGCCGGGACTGAGGTTCACCGGCCGGTCGGCGCCCAGCTTGTCGTCCACGTCAGCGGACTTGATGTTGTTGTTGAGGTCGTAGTAGATCCACGCCCCGGCCCCGCCGACCCCGAGGAGGACGAGGGACGTCACGCCCGCACCCCACACCACGATCCGTCCGCGCCGGGTCAGCCGCGGGCCGCCGGGCCGGGCGCCGCCCGCCCTGCCGCCGCGACCCCGCCCGGCGGCCTCCGCCGGAGTACGTCCACGCCTTCTCGATCCGCCCACCGGCGCTCGCCCCTCTGCTTCGGCCGTTTCACCCCGTACACCGCTCGGGCCGTCGGCGTCGGTCGTCGCCGAAGGTCGGAACCCTACAGGTACGTAGGAATACGCCCGAGAAGCACTGGCGACTCACAAGACCACCGGAACCTCGGGATCGGTTGCCTCGTTCCCGGCGATGTGACAGACGTCCCGTCACATCGCCGGGCCGGCATCAGCCCGCCAGGTCCCCGGACTTGACCGCCGCGACGAACGCCGCCCAGCCGGCCGCGGGAAGAAGCAGGGCGGGACCGTGCGGACGCTTGGAGTCCCGGACGGGAACGGCGACGGGGTGGTTGTCGATGACCTCGACACAATCCCCTTGGTCGTGCCCGCTGTAACTGGACCTGCGCCAGCCGCTCAGCGCGGAGGCGCGGGAAATGCGGCGCTCAACTGGCATGGTGTGAGTACTCCTTTGCTGCATTCCTCAGCAGAGCCACTGACTCCCTGAGCGGCAATGCATCGCCTAGGGCGAGATGGTATTCGTGCTGAAGCCGCGCGACCATGTCGGGAGAGTCGTGCACCTTGCCGGTGCGGAGGCCTTCGACATAGGCGACCGGCGGCTGGTCCTCGAACCACATGAGCTTGAGCATGCTCGGCAGGAGCGGATGGGCCCCCACGCTGAAGGGCATGAGGTGCACACGGACGCGCTCGCTGTCGGCCAGGTCGGCGATGTAGGTCAGCTGCTCCGCCATGACTCCCGGCCCGCCGATGGAGCGCCGGATCACTGCCTCGTCCAGGAGTGCCCACAAGGCGGGGGCGTTTGGCCCGGAGAGGATTTCAGCGCGCTCCAGCCGTGTGACAACGGCCCTGTCACATTCCGCGTCACTCGGCGGTGGGAATCCCGTGCGCAGAACCGTACGTGCGTACGCCCTGGTCTGCAGCAGGCCGGGCACGTAGGACAGCCCGAATTCACGGATCACAGTGGCCTGCCGCTCAAAGGCCATCGCCGCCTCGAAATGCTCCGCGACCGCCCGGTCCTCGTTCTTGGGGAGGAAGCTGAGCAGCACGTTCCCCGTGTTCAGGGCCCGGTCCAGCCTCTTCGCGTCGTCCTCCGACGGCACTCTGCGGCCCGCTTCGATATGGGCGATGTGGGTCCGGGTCATCACCGCCCGGTCGGCGAGCGCCTGCTGGGTCAGACCGGCGGACTCACGTTGCTGCCTGAGCCAGTCACCGAAAGCGTTGGCCATAAGCTAACTCCCCTGTGTGACACGGCATTTGTCACGCTGCGTGTACTGGAACTCTACGTTCAGGCACCCGACGCTTGTCTCATGAATCTCCGCATTCGTGGTCCGCGGCTCCTCGCGCCGCTGCTGAGGCGTTTCTCCCGAACCGCGCCGCCCCCGCCCCCGCCCCCGCCCCCGCAAGCACCGTCCCCGTCCCCGTCCCCGTCCCCGCCGATCGTGCTCGGCTTCGGCGTCGGGACGTGCATCGGCTTCCGTCGGGGCGAGGCGGAATGACCCACCACACCCCCCGTCTCCTCCCGTGGACGACCCCCGAGGGCAAGCCCGCGTACGTCGTCGGCGACGGCACCGGACACGTCTCCCGCGTCGCCGACGACATGGAGCGCGTCCAACTGGCCATGGCGGTAGAACTCCTGGGGCACGCGGAAGACCTGCTCGCCGACCGGAGCTCCACCACTGCCCAGCTCCGCTGGCTGCTGGCCCGGATGTGCGAGTCGCTGACGGCTGTGCACCGTGTCGCGCAGAGCCGGGGCTCACGCGCATGACGGCGGCCGACGGCCGTGCGCTGTCCGTCGAGTGCGCCCTGGCCCGCGAGCCGGACTACGAGGAGGTGCACGCGTGGTGCCGCCAGGCCAGGGACGTGCCGCTGCCGCACTCCAGGAATGTCCTGCTGGTGGCCCGGTGCCGGTGTCCGTGCCACGGGCCGGGAGACGGGCCTGCCGGTCCCGACCCGTCGGACGGGCCGGGACCGGGGTCCGGTCAGGCGGTTCGGTTACGGGGCGTTGACCAGGTCGACCGGCGGCACCGACACGGTGCGGGCGCCCTGGGCGCCGCCCAGGACGACCTTGCGCAGGGAGACGTTGTTCTTGGTGTTCGTCTCCTGCAGGCGGTTGGCCGGGTTGGCGACGACCTGGATGTAGTAGGTGCCGTTGGGAAGGTCGGTGATGTCGAAGGACTGCCCGGGACGGTACTGGGTGTACGTGTCACCGGAGCCGACGTCGAGGACCTCGCGCACGGAGATGGAGTTCTGCTCGCCGCAGGCGGTCGACAGATCGGTGTTGTTCGGGTGCCAGTTGGCGTTCTTCACCGTGTAGTCGATCGCGTCCGTGTTGGCGAGACAGAACGCCTCCTTGCCGCTCTTGACGATCTCGTGCTGGTCGGCGGCGAGCAGCCGGTAGCTGGCGAAGTCCGTGAAGTGCCAGTGCTCGTGGCCGACGCGCGGGTCCCACTCCATGGTGCCGGCGGGGGCGTAGCCGACCTGCTTGCCCTTGGCGTCGTAGAAGTACTGGTAGGAGTCCATGAGTTCGGCGCCGGGCTTGTGGAAGCCGTCCACGACGAGGGGGGCGGGGCCCGCGTTCCAGACGTTGGCGCTGAAGGCGAGGTAGTCCTTGCCGGGCGCGTCGCCGTCCTCGCCGTCGGTGACGGCGATGTCCCAGGCGGGCAGCGAACGCAGGTCGGGCTTCGGCACGTTGGCCGGGACCCCGGCCGCCCCGGTGGGCCGCCCGGCGGCGGCCTTCAGCGCCGGCGCGATGCGGGATCCGTCGGTGTGACCGGCGCCGTCGCCCAGGTGGGCGAGGCCTCGGGCCTCCAGGGCGTGGGAGAGCGCGGACGGGGTGGGGGCGTCGGCGCCACGGGGGCCGTAGTGAGGACCGGCGGCCATGCCCGGCATGTTCTCCATGCCCTCCATGCCGGCCATGCCGTGCCCGCCGCCGTGGGCGTCGTGACCGCCGGACGGCGTCGAGGAACGCAGGCCGACGCCACCGCCCGCGCCGCCGCTCTCCTGTCGCACCGTCACCTTGACGGTCGGCTGGTCGTTCGGGATGCCGAAGAGGTCCCGGTACTTCTTGGCGACCGACACCTTGGCCGTGTACTCGCCCGGGGCGAGGTCCACCGGGGCGTCGTAGTCGACGGTGGTGGAGTTGGACGCCCAGCCCTTCTCCACGCCCCAGACGGAGCCGAGCGTGAAGGGGTTGGTGGAGCAGCTCTCCGGATAGTGCGAGGTGGCCGGGGCGTCCGGACGCAGCCGCCCGGAGGCGTTGTTGGGACAGAAGGCGCCCCGCGTCTTCTGCACCTCCGTCCCGGCCGCGTTCTTGATGGACACCTCCAGGAAGCCGGGCAGCCCGCTGAAGTCCTTGACGGTGCCCGCCGGCAGCGTCCTCGTCGTCGTCTTCGTCCCGTTGCGCAGGATCTGCGTGGCGACGATCGGGTCCTTGTACGACTTACGGGTCACCTTGAGCTCCAGCGGAGCGTTGTCGACGGTGACGTACGTTCCGAGGTCGAGGTAGACCCCGGGGTTCCCCTCGTACCGGTCGAGGATCACGGACTTCGACGCGGCGATCAGTTTGAGCTGCGGCTTGCCCGGCGTGCTCGCGGCCGCCGCGTCGGCGCCGGGAGCGGCCCCGGCGACGGTGACGACGGTGAGCGCGGCCCCCGCGGCGAACGCCGCACGCTGAAGGCCCTTGCGATGGTGCTGTCTGGTCATCGGTTCCTCGTCTGCGAGTGCCATGGTCGGTGGCATCGGACTGGACAGCCCACACCCCGACCGCCTCGCAGACGCACCCCACGCGCCGAGTCGGACCTGTGAGCAACCTGTGAGAGGACCAAATCACCTTCAGGGGTTGCCTGTTGGACGAGAAAGAAGCGAACTTCGCGCCTGGACCCCCGGGGGGCGAGCCCCGTACCCCTGCCCCTGCCCCTGAGCTCGCTCCTGACCGTGCGCCCGCCCCCGCCCGTACCCGGTCCGGGTGGTTCGGCGCCGGTTTCGGGCCGGGGGAGGCGGCGGCGGCCCCATCATGAGCCGGTGTTCCGCTTCCTTGGCGCCCGACGGGCCCCGCTGACCTCGCTGACCGCGCTCTTCGCCGCGCTCGCGCTGCTCGCCGGGCCCGCCTGCGTTCCGCTCGGACCGAGCGCCTGGGCCCCGCAGGGAGCGTTCGGGGCGTACGTCGGGTACGACGGCGCCGGGGTGCGCCGGATCGGCGGGCTCGACGCGTGGCTGGGGCCGGCCACCCCCCGGGTGGGACACGCGTATCTGCCGGGGGACCGGTGGAGCAACATCGAGGGGGCGCCCGGCTACCTGGAGCACTGGGCGCGATGGCGGCAGGAGCGCGCCGACCGGCTGTTCGTCCTCAACGTGCCGATGCTGGAGAGGACCGAGGAGCACGTGTCCGACGCCGTCGTGCGCGAGGAGCTGCGCAGAGGGGCGCGCGGCGACTACGACGGGCACTTCCGGGCGCTGGCCCGCCGGCTCGTGGGGCTGGGGCTGCCGGACACGGTGCTGGTGGTGGGGTGGGAGATGAACGGGACCACCTACACCCATCGTTGCGGGCCCGATCCGCAGGCCTGGAGGCGGTACTGGGCGCGGATCGTCGACGCCATGCGGTCCGTGGCCGGCCCCGGGGCGTTCCGGTTCGATTTCACGCCCAGCCGCGGGCGGGACGCCGTCCCGTGGACCGCGTGCTATCCCGGCGACCGGCACGTCGACGTCGTCGGCATGGACGCCTACGACCAGCCGCACGGCATGTCCTTCGAGGAGCAGGTCGCCGAGCCCTACGGCCTCGCCGCGCACGTGCGGTTCGCGCGGGCGCACGGCAAGCCGGTGTCGTACCCGGAGTGGGGGCTGTTCCGCAACGGCGACGATCCGCACTACGTGCGCTCCATGCTGACCTGGTTCGCCGAGCACAGGCCGCTGTACCAGACCATCAGCGACTACTGTCCGCACGGCGTGTGGCGCTGTGCGGGCAATCCGCGGTCCTCGGCCGTCTACCGCGCGCTGATCGCTGGTCCGTCCGGTTGAACCCGGACGGACGTGCGGCCGGGCGCACAGGCCGCACGTCTCACCGGTCCGATGATCCCAAGATGGGACGAGAACACCATGCGCGCCTCCCGCGGACGCGGGCGCGCCTGCGCGCCGCGACCGGATCCGCCCTGCTCGCACTCCTCCTGCTCGCCCTGGCGGTCGCACCCGCGGGCGCCGAAGGGCCGGTGAGCGGCGGGAGCGGCGGGTTCCGCAACGGGGCCGCCCGCGCCGTGCGCGCACACGAGATGGCCCGTGAGCGGGTCGACCGGCTCCGGGAGGCCGACGCCCTCCCCGCGCGCATCGAGGCCGCCGAACGCCGCCGCAAGGAGCTGCGCTCCGGGCTGTGGGACCGGTTGCGGGCCGGGGCGAGGGAGACCGGCGACCCGGTCGCCGTCGATGCGTCCGGACGGCAGGGACACTGCCCGTTCGGAGACCGCAGCCGCCCGCCCGAGCTGCGGGCCGCCCAGGCGTGGACGGCCCCGACCCGCCGCTACTGGCTCTCCGCCGGGTTCGCCGCCAAGGGCTCCCACTGGGCCCACCGGCACACCGGCCAGGATTTCGCCGTGGACTCCGGCACCCCTGTGTACGCCGTCGGCTCCGGCGTCGTGCGGATCACGACCTGCGGCGACGGCTTCGGCAACCAGGTTCTCGTCCGGCACGGCGACGGCTACTTCACCCAGTACGCCCATCTGTCCCGCATCGACGTCCGCCCGGGCCAGCAGGTGACCGCCGGTCAGCGCATCGGCCTGTCGGGCGCGTCCGGCAACGTCACCGGCCCGCATCTGCACTTCGAGGTGCGGATCACCCCTTACGCCGGCTCCGCGGTGCCGCCCCTGCCCTGGCTGCGCCGCAAGGCGGTACAGGTCGCCGGAGCGCCCGTGGCGTCCTGAGGACGGACGCGCTCAGGTCTGCGGCGGGGGCGCCGCGGCGGGCTCGTAGGCGGCCAGGGCCCAGATCACGAAGACGTCGATCGCGATCTGTACGACCGCCCAGAACGGCGCGTACGGCAGGAACAGGAACTGCAGGACGAGGCTCAGGGAGGCCAGCGCGATACCGCTGACGCGGGCCCATCCGGCGCCCGTGAGCAGGCCGTAGCCGGTCGCCGCGGCCACGACGCCCACGATCAGCAGGACCCACCCCCAGCCGACGAGGTTCATCTCGTAGACATAGCTGCCGATCCGTGTGTACACGTCGTCCTCGGCGATCGCCGAGATGCCCTGGAAGGCGGCGAGGACACCGCTCACGAACATGAGCACGCCCGCGAAGACGACCCCGCCGGCGGCCAGCGCCCCGCCGTCCGGCGCGGCCCGGGGCCTGGCCGGAGGCGCGCCGGTGCCCTGGTGGGACGGGTCCCAGACCGGGGACCCGTGCGACGGCTGTGCGTTCGGCTGGTCGCTCATGGCGTACCCCGTCTCCGTGTCGGCGGACAGGCCCCTGTCGTGCGGGCCCGCTGTCCTTCGTCGACCATCCGTCCGGCCGAGGGCCGTCACCACGGGGGCGCGCCGTTCGGGTGAGCCGGCATGCGGACGCGGCGGTCCCGTCCTTCACTGGAGGTCCGGCCCGCACCCGGACCGGACAGCGACCTGGAGGCGAGATGGCAGCTCACCGCACCCGCCGGCGGAAGGGCGTGCTGGCGACGGCGGCCTGCGCGGCGGCGCTCCTCGGATCCGCCGGGCTCACCGGCTGTTCCGGCGACGACGGCTCCTCCTCGGTGGCCAGCCAGGCCGCGTCCGCCGCGCAGTCGGTCGGCGCGCAGGCCACCGCGGCCGCGTCCTCGCTCGCCTCGCGGGCCTCGGAGGCGTACGAGTCCGCGACGGCGGAGGTGGACCGCCGGTTCGACGAGATCAAGGGCGGGGTCGATGCCGAGGACGACGTGAAACTCGGCCCGCCCGGCTCCGAGGGCGACCGCACCACGGTCGAGGTCACCGTCTCCAACAGCGCGGGTTCGGCGAAGTCCTTCGCGGTCCAGGTCGACTTCGAGGACTCCGGCGGCAACCGGCTCGACACGGTCTTCGTCACCGTCTCCGACGTCGGGGCCGGCAGGACCGGCAAGGCCACCGCCCGCAGCAACCGCGAACTGTCCGGCGAGGTGAAGGCGAAGGCGGTCCGGGCAGTGCGGTACTGAACCGGAGCGGCCCGGGGGGGGACCGGACCGGACCCGGGCGGACCCGAGCGACCGGAGCGGGCCGGAACGGGCCGGGCCGGACCCGAGCGGCCCGGACCGCAGCGGACCGGAGCGGACCGGGCCCGAGCGGACGGGCCCGAGCGGACCCGAGCGGACGGACCCGAGCGGACCGGAGCGGACGGACCCGAGCGGACGGACCCGAGCGGACCGGAGCGGATCGGACCGGAGCGGGCCGGCCCGAGCGGACCCGAGCGGACCGGAGCGGATCGGACCGGAGCGGATCGGAGCGGATCGGAGCGGACCGGACCGGATCGGACCGGACCGGAGCGGGCCGGCCCGAGCGGACCGGACCGGAGCGGGCCGGCCCGAGCGGACCAGACCGGACCCGACCAGACCCGAGCGGGCCGGGCCCGAGCGGGGTGTGGCGGTGGGTCAGGCCATCCAGAAGAAGACGGCCGTCATCCGCTTCTCCTCCAGCGTCGTGCCGCAGTAACCGGTGGCGCTGTGCACGAGGTTGGCGTGGTAGAGGAGCAGCCGGTTGGCCTTGTGGGGCACCCGTACGTCCTCCTCGAAGGCGTCGGGCGGGACGAACCGGGTGCCGAGGGCCTCGACGAGGTTGTTGTGCGGCGCCTGGACGACGTTGCCGCCGAGCCGGCCGCCCGGCAGGGACTGCCGGTAGAAACTGGTCCCGCAGTCCTTGGGGACGGTGGGGTTGAGGTAGAGCACGGCCGCGTACCGGCACAGCGCCCGCGAGTCGGAGTGCGGGCGCGGAGAGCTCTCCCCCTGCCCCACCACCTGGACGCAGTTGTGGTTGAGGGTGCCGCCGCCGGGCGCCTGCTGCACCCACAGCCTGCGCGCCCCCGTCGCCCTGCGCACCAGCCCTTCCACGCGCCCGAGTTCGGCGGGCTCCAGCCCAGGCATGGTCCGCAGTCCGGGCCAGCTCTCCGAGGTGTAGGGGTGGCCCCTGACCCAGTCGTCCTTGGCGAGACAGCGCTCCCGGATCGCCGCGACGTCGGCCTCGGGGAAGACGTCGTCGACGACCCAGTAGTCGCGGCCCTTGGTGGGCTTGCGGTAGGGCAGGACGGGGAGGGTGGCGGCAGCCCTTGCGGGCTGGTGGGGCCGCTGTGGCATGGACATGCGGCGAATCTAGGCGGAGGTCCGCCACGACTCGCCCTTCGCTTCGTCCGCAGTCGTCCGGGAAGTGGTCAACGTTTCCCCCGGGGCGGTCAACAGCTCGTCAACCCCGAAGGCGCCGCGGCCGCCTTCACATCCCGTACACGACAACTCCCGGAATTGTGGCCTCCGTCACAGCACATGCGGACCGCGGCTGCTGAAGTGACCGGATGATCGGTCTCGTCATCCGCGCCCTCCCGTTCTGGGTGCGCGAACCCCTGCTCGCCGCCGTCGGCGTTCCCTTCAGCGGCCTCCTCTTCTACGCGGCCGTCCGGGACCAGGAGTGGATCCTGGCCGCCCTCGGCGTCGCCGTCGCCGTGTTCACCGCGATCCGCGTGCACACCATCGACCGCGCGCTCAAGGACCGCCGTCGGCTCAAGGCGCTCGAGAGCATGGCGCGCGTCGAGGGCGTGAAGCGCATCGAGGGCATCTGAAGTCTGTCGTTCGGACCGGTCACGGTCCGGTGGGCGCCGGAGGGCTCACCGCCACCTCGTCCCCGACCGACACCGTGCCCGTCCGCCGCACCGCGAAGTAGGCGCCGAACGCCAGGCCGCCGCCCTGTGCCCGGCGATAGTCCGCGAGCGTGCGCAGCGGTTCCGGGCCGCAGCGCAAGCCCGTGCGCTGGTCGACCATCGTGACGGCGCAGCGGATCGTGTCCTCGGTGAGGACCAGCTCCGCGTCGCCGACGGCGAGACGGGCGGCGCCGTCCTCGGTGTGCGGGTCGTCCCAGCCGTCCACCACCAGGTTCGGGCGGAAGCGGTCCATCGGCAGGGGCGCGGCTCCTCGTTCGGCGATCCGGCGGTTCAGGGCGTCCAGGCTGGCCTGCGAGACGACGTGCAGGCGGCCGGCGTTGCCCGTCGGGGACCGGACCAGGGTGCTCGGGGCGCCGAGGACGTCCGTGAGCCAGGCGTGCACGTCCGGGTCGTCCGCCCGTATCGGGTCCCGGCCGGGGGCCCGCAACGTCAGTGACTCCCCGGCCGGTTCCGGTGTGATCAGCGCGAGCGCGGGGTCGCCTCCCTGCCAGCGCAGACCGCCCTTCTCGTCGGCGATCGCGTAGGCGCGGTCGTGCGGCAGGCCGGCGCTCGTCAGCGTCGCCTCCGGCAGCGCCGTGCCCGCGCACCCCTTCACCGGGTAGTACGTGATCCCGCTCAGTCTCCCGACCGTCATCCCCGGATCCCCCTCGCGGTCCGTCCGTCTCGCCGGGGTCAGTCCTCGGCGCCTCTTCCCGGCCGGCGGCCCCGCCCTCGTCGCCGTCGGCCGCCCGTGCCGGTGCTCCCCCAACTTTTCACGAACACCGGTGAGTCGGATGCGCTTCGGGTCCGTACTCCTCTCTGTCCGCGCCCACCGGGCACGGCACATCGACATAACGGCGGAATCCCCGACCGGGCAGGAGGCACGGTGCCACTTTCACGAAACATGATGGGAACCCTGTTCGTCGGCGGTGCGCTGACCCTGACGCTCAGCGCGCTCGCCTACCCATCGATGCTCGGCCTTGACACCGTGTCGACCTCCACCGACCGCGTGATCGCGAACACCCAGTGGGGTCCGCTGACCGAGGGCGACCGCGACTTCGTCGTGAAGGTGCGGGCCGCCGGACTGTGGGAGTACCCGCTGGGGCAGATCGGGCTCCAGAAGGGGACGAGCCCGGCTGTCCGCACCGCCAGCAACCACCTGATCGACGGTCACGGGGCGCTGGACACCAGCTGCCGCAAGATCGCGCCGATGCTGAACATCACGCTGCCCAACGTGGCCAGTCCTCAGCAGGAGGGCTTCGTCACCCAGTTGAAGGCGGAGAGCGGCAAGCAGTTCGACACCGACTTCGCCAACATCCTGCGCATGACGCACGGCTCGATCTTCAACACGATCGCCAAGATCCGGTCCACGACCAAGAACATGCTGGTCCGCGCGCTCGCCGACCAGGCCAACAACACGGTGCTGGACCACATCACGGTGATGGAGAAGACCGGTCTGGTCGACTTCGACACCACGCTGTTCAACCAGACCACGCCGCCGAAGCTGCCCAAGTCCGACCTGACGCCCCCGGTCCCGCCGGTCGGCCAGCCGATGATCGTCCTCACCCCGCCGCCGACCGCCACCTCCACCCCCCTCGACCTCAGCGCGGTCGTGGGCGGCAACGGCGCCCAGTAGCGGCGACGGGGACAGGGCCGGGGCTACCCCAGCCAGACCGTCGTGTCGGGCGGCAGCAGGCCGTCGCCGTCGAGGGGGTCGCTGCTCAGCAGCGCCTCGCCCGGCGGCCACGGCACGGCCGCGTCGGACAGGTTGGTCACGCAGCGCCAGCCGTCGTGGCGGACGAAGGACAGCACGCCCGGCGAGGCGTCCGGGTCCCAGGCGAGCTCCTCGCCCTCCAGCAGCTTGCGCCGCAGGCGCAGGGCCGTGCGGTACAGCTCCAGGGTGGAGCCCGCCACGCCGTCCTGCGCCGCCACGGCGTACCGCGCGAAGGACGGCGGCTGGGGCAGCCACGCACCGCCCGGCCCGAAGCCGTACGACGGTCCCGTCGCCGTCCACGGCAACGGCACCCGGCACCCGTCGCGCCCCTTGCGGACGCGGCCGGTCTGTTCCCACACCGGGTCCTGGAGGACCTCCACGGGCAGGTCGGCCACCTCGGGCAGGCCCAGCTCCTCGCCCTGGTAGAGGTACGACGATCCGGGCAGCGCCAGCATCAGGAGCGTCGCCGCACGGGCCCGGCGCAGACCGGCCCGCTCGTCGACGTGCGGGGCGCGGCCGCCCGAGAGGAGCCACGCGTCGCTGTCCGCACCGGGCGGGAGCATGAGGCGCGAGGCGTGGCGCACGACGTCGTGGTTGGACAGCACCCAGGTCGCCGAGGCGCCCACCGCCCGGGCGTTGGCCAGCGAGTCCGTGATGACCGCGCGGATCTCCTCCGTGTCCCAACCTGCCTGGAGGTACTCGAAGTTGAAGGCCTGGTCGAGTTCGTCCGGGCGGGCGTACAGGGCCCGTCGGGCACCCGGCACCCAGGCCTCGGCGACGGCCGTGCGGGGCGGGGTGTAGGAGTCGAGGAGGCGGCGCCAGTCGCGGTAGATCTCGTGGACCTCGTCGCGGTCGTAGAACGGGTGGGCGCCCGGGGGCAGCCGGTCGAGGGCCTCCTCGCCGAACAGTTCCGGCGTGCCCAGGTCACGCAGAGGTTCGGCGAGGTCCTTGGCCAGGGCGTGCGCCACGTCGACGCGGAAGCCGTCGACGCCCCGGTCGGACCAGAAGCGCAAGGTGGTGCGGAAGTCCTCGCGGACCTCCTCGTGGTCCCAGTTCAGGTCGGGTTGCTCACGGGCGAAGAGGTGCAGGTACCACTGGCCGTCGGGGACGCGCTGCCAGGCGCTGCCGCCGAAGACCGACTGCCAGTCGGTGGGCGGGAGCGCGCCGGCCGGACCGCGCCCGTCGCGGAAGACGTAGCGTTCCCGGGCCGGCGAGTCGGGACCCGCGGCCAGCGCCTCCTGGAACCAGACGTGCCGGTGGGAGGTGTGGTTGGGCACCACGTCGACGATCACCTTCAGGCCGAGCCGGTGGGCCTCGGCAACCAGTGCGTCGAAGTCGGCCAGGTCCCCCAGCCGGGGGTCCACGTCCCGGTGATCGGCGACGTCGTAGCCGCCGTCGGCGAGCTCGGAAGGATAGAAGGGGGAGAGCCACAGGGCGTCCACGCCGAGGGCGGCGAGATGGGGCAGCCGATCGGTGACGCCGCGCAGATCACCGAGCCCGTCGCCGTCGGCGTCCGCGAAGCTGCGCGGGTACACCTGGTAGACGACGGCCTGGCGCCACCAGTCGGGGCGGTGGGAGGAGAAATCGGTCACACACCGCATTCTGTCCCGGTTGCCGGGAAAGGGAACGTCCGGCCGTTCGGAGCTGATCGTTCCGGGTGTGGGGAAGATGTGACGGGAACGTGAACTCGCCTGCGCTTGACGCAGGTTGACAGCCGTCCGCCGTCCACACGACGATGGCCTCACACTGTGACGCCCGGGACTGAAGGGCCCAGTGTCTCTCCTGAGCTTTCCGGCTGATCTGACCCATCAGCCTCACCCCTGGCACTCGCCAAGAATGGGATTCGCATGTCCATAGCGAGACGAGTCACCGTGCGCCGCCTGCTGGGGACGGGCGCCGCTTCGCTCACCCTGTGCGCCGCCTCCGCAGCCGCCGCCCCGGGCGCCTTCGCCGGCACCGGGACGCCCGGCGGCGACGGCTGGAAGGCCGGCGGCCAGTACCAGCCGGGCACGGGCGCGGGCACCGAGACGGGGACCGACCGCTGCGAGTTCTCGCTCGACGGCACGCGCTTCGAGGCCTCGGTCCGGGTCGACGACCAGACCCTCAAGCCGAGCCGGGACGGCAAGGTCCACATCACGGTCCGCACCGCCGGCGACGCCTCCACGTGCACCGCCTCCCTCGCGTCCTACCTCGCCCACGGGTCCAGCTTCCGCACCTCCGGCGAGCAGGTCTTCGTCGACTTCGACAGCGTGACGGTCAAGGCCGGCCAGACCGACACCCTCGACGTCGCGGTGCCCGACGCGGGCTGCTTCGCGCAGATCGACCTCTACCGGGGCGCGGTCAAGTTCGACGGCAAGCCCGACGCGAAGGACGGCTTCGTCCACGGCGACCTGCCCAAGGGACCGGACCGCCCGGTCATCAAGGACAAGCTGATCGCGGCCTGGAACGGCGGCACGAAGGACTGCACGGTCACCGAGCAGCCGCCGGTCACCCCGCCGGCGCCCTCGGGCACGCCGTCCGGCACCCCCTCGGGCACGCCGTCCGGCGCCCCGTCGAGCACGCCGTCGAGCACGCCGACGACGCCGGGCAGCGACACCGGCACGCCGTCGCCGTCCGCCTCCGACAGCGGCTCCCCGACGCCCTCCGCCTCCGAGTCGACCGTGGCCCCCGCCCCCACCCCGGACGGCGGCGGCGGCGACCTCGCGGAGACCGGCGCCAGCAGCAAGACGCCTCTGATCGCGGGCGGCGCCGCGGCCCTGCTCGCGGGCGGCGCGGCCATCGTCGTCGCCACGCGGCGCCGCAAGGGCTCGCGCGCCTGACCCCTGCCGTCGCCGACGACGGCGCTGACGACGGTGGAGGGCGTCCCTCAGACGCCC
>NZ_JBHVYK010000092.1:25877-30520 GCF_042880855.1 Streptomyces sp. NPDC058291 | reverse complement strand
TCTACGAACCCCAGCCCGCCCCATCAGCTTGACGAAACCCATAGGGGCACCCCCCGCCCGGCTGCGGCCCGGTCTGAACCGGCTGCGCTCCCTGCTCCTCGACCCTGAGGAACAGGCCTTCCACCAGGACTGGAAAAAAGCCACCGCCGATTTCATCGCCGCCCTTCGCACCACCATCGGGGACTACATCGACAACCCCCGGTTCGTCGAGCTCGTCGGAGAACTCGCACTGTCCAGTCAGCGGTTCCGCACCCTGTGGGTCCGCCATGACGTCCGCAGTCTCGACGAACCGGGGGTTGGCACTGCCGTTCCCGCAGGCGCCGAGCGTCAGGGCGAGCGCGGACGTGGCGGCGAGCGCGGTGGCAGAGAGGACCAGACGCATGGTGGTGTTTCTTCGCCGCGTGAGGTGCGCTGGCGAGCACCGTGTTGATCAGCACGGTAGGTGTGAAATCCCAACAGCCCTGCGACTGCGATTCTTTGACGTTGCATCAGATATCACGCGGTCCTGCTTGCGGGAGTCGGCCATTCCCCTTCCGGGCGTGGGGCGGGAGTCGCATGCGGCGCTTCGGTCGTCATGCCGCCGCTGGCCGTGATCGGCTGGGCGATCCGGGCGCTGGGCCACGCCTGTCAGCAGAGGGCATGACGCGGCCTGAGACGGCGGGGCCGGGCCACAGCCGGGTCTCCGGCCCCTAGGCCGTGAGGGGCCCTCTCAGGGCCTCACCGAGGGGTCAGCACGCAGAACTCATGACCGTCCGGATCGGCCATCACCGCCCAGTCGACGTCCCCTTGACCGATGTCGATGCGCGACGCCCCGAGGGAGACGAGCCGGTCGATCTCCGCCTGGTGGTCACTCCCGCCCGGCGGGGCGAGGTCGAAGTGCAGCCGTTCCTTGCCCGTCTTGGGCATCAGGGGCGGACCGCCCCACGTGACCTTCGGACCGCCATGCGGTGAGCGGATCGCGGTTTCCTGGTCCTGGTCCCAGACCAACGGCCAGCCCAGCGCTCGGCTCCAGAAGTATCCGGCCTCCCGGGAACCATCGCCGGCCAGCGCTCCGATGAATCCACACTCGGCGAGGAAGCTGTTGCCCGGCTCGATGACACAGAACTCGTTGCCCTCGGGATCGGCGAGCACCACGTGCCCCTCCTCCGGGCGTTGACCGATGTCGATGTGTCGGGCGCCGAGTTCGAGTGCCTTCTCCACCACCTGCTTCTGGTCGTCGAGGGACCTGCTCGTCAGATCGAAGTGCATGTGGTTCTGGCCCGTCTTCTGCTCCTGCGTCGGGAGAAAGCGGAGCCGGAACCCGGTGTCATCGGTGGGCAGCAGCGTGATGCCGTCAAAGGAGTCCCCGGAATCCTGGGGCGTCTCCCAGCGGAGAAGCTCCGCCCAGAAGCGCGCGAGACGGACCGGATCGTGCGCATCGAAGCAGAGCGCGTGCAGGCGAGAAGTCATCCGTAGGTCTCCCGGTAGGGGCAGGAGGGTCGTGCTGGAGCCTGCCCAGCAGGTGCATCCCGGTCAACTGATTAAGGACCGCGTAGCTCAACCGCCGCTCACGACCCCGAGCGAACCCCTCACGTCCATGACGTCCTCTGCGGACCACGATGGATCTGGAAGAACGAAGGGCCGGTTTCCCAGACTCGGGAAACCGGCCCTTCCTGCTCCGCGGACTCGACGCTCTCCCGCGCCGGAATCAACCGGCCGAGACGGCGTGGCTGTCCCGGTGCTTGATGAGGACGTCCAGCATCTTGTTGAACTCGTCCGGCGGCATCTTGTAGATCAGGTGCTGTGCCGCGTACACGCCGTCCTCGTAGGGGAACCGCTTCGGCTTCTGCTCCCCCGCACGCACAGCGGTCGTCGCACTCGCTGTCGGATCGACCGTGGTGGGTGCCTGGGCCGGGACTGACGGCGTGCTCTCCCCCGGCCTGCCGAGCGGCGGCTCGCCTTCGGCCACGGTGCCGGGCACGGGCTGGTCCGTCGCCGACTCCCCCTCAGCCCCGCTCTGGACCTCAGGCACGGAAGCCTTGGTGATTACGCCGTAATCACCGCCCTGGGCATCCTGGGGAGCCACCTCCGGCTGTTCAGCAACGTGTCGGCTCTGGGGCCTGAGCGCGCGTGTCTGCGCCTCTTCCTTCCGAGTACGCGCCGCCTTCAGCTCTTCCAGCGCTGCCGCCTGCTCCTCCGCAGGCTTGTTGCCGACCGCGCGCAGCAGGTCGATGGGTTCGTCACCGATGCGCTCTTGCAGCTCGGGCGTGAGATGGAGAAGAGCCAGGCGCTGCGACACCCATCCCTGTGAGCGGTGGAGGCGCTTGGCGAGTGCCCGCTGGCTTCCGTGGATGGCGAGGAGGCGTTGGAGAGCGCGGGCTTCGTCGATCTCGTCGAGGTCCTGGCGGTGGATGTTGGCGACGAGGGCGGACTCCAGGAGTTCCTCGGACGTGGTGCCCTGGTCGTCGCTGACCATGACCTTGATGGTGGGGAGGCCTGCTTCGCGCGCGGCGGCGAGGCGGCTGCTGCCGTCGACGACGATGTGGGTGGTGTCCGGCTCGAGGTCGGCTTCCTTGTCCGGGTTGGCTTTGACGTAGGCGTCACGGTTCATGACCGTGATGGCCACCTTCTGCCCGTGTGTCGCCAGGCTGCCGGCGAGGTCGCTGAGATCGCCCAGCGAGGAGCGTGGGTTGTCGGGGTTGACGCTGATGCGGTCGACCGGAAGTTCCGTGGGAGGTGCGATGCCTTCGGTGGGCACCCCTGTGGCGGCGGCGACGGCTTGTCGGCGCGCGCTCACGGGACGCACTGTTCCGCCGAAGCGGCCGGTGCCGAGCTGATCGGCCTTGCTCATGCGATCTCCCTGGCCAGTGCGCGCATGCCGATCGCCTGCTGCGATTTGGGGGCGTACGACAGCAGTGGCTGCTTCATCCGGACTGCTTCCTTCTGCTCCTTGAGATCGCCGATGAGGCCGACGACTCGTGGATCCTTTATGTCGACCCACCCCTGCAGTGAGGACGTGGCGATGTAGCCGCGGCGGGAGTCGTAGAGGTTGACGACGATGCCGAGGTAGTCGATGTCGATCTGCAGGTCGCCGCGCAGGTCGTCGATCTGTGTGGTGAGGAGTTCGTAGGCGTCGGCGGAGCTGTCCTCTGCCTGCACCACGATGAGGGCGCCGGACTGGCCGGGCTTCTCGCCGTCGCGGCGGCGGCCGTAGTAGGCGGCGGCGTCCATGCTGAGGCCGAGGCTGGGCGGACAGTCGACGAGGATCACGTCGTAGTCGGCCTCGAGCGGGGACAGGGCGCGTTCGAGGGCGGCTTCGCGGGCTCGGACGGCGGACAGCCGCACATCGAGGAGGAAGGCGTCATTGCAGGCGGGCAGCAGGTGGAGGCGGCCGCCGAACGTGTCGTCGTCGATGGAGACGATGAGGTCGCGGAGGTCGCCCTTGGGGTCGCCTGCCATGTGGTTGGTGAGGCTGTCGCCGTTCATCGGCAGGGGAGCGGCGCCCAGTTGGTTGCTGAGGTGGCACTGGGGGTCGAAGTCGACGAGCAGGACCCGGAGTCCGGGTCCGGGCAGGTTCTCGATGTCGAGCGGGTCACCGGCCGGTTCGGCGTCGGTGTGCGCCTCGCTGGCTCGCAGGGCCTTGGAGAGTGCCTTGGCGACGCGGACGGAGTACAGGACGTTGGAGTCTTCGGCGAGGGCTTCGCCGAGTCCGGCGGTGATGGCTGTCTTGCCGACGCCGCCCTTCTGGTTGCAGACGATGATGCGGCGGGTGACGCTGGGTCGTTCGATGTCGGGTGCCGGGTTGGTGTCGAGCCAGAGTTGGACGGACTGGGCGAGGCCCTGGATGAGGGAGACGCCTCGGTCGGCGGCGACCTGTCGGAAGTCTTCCCACTGGCCGGGGGGCAGGAAGGTGGAGAAGGAGTCGGCGCCGGCGGTGTCGACGGGTGCGGTTGCCGAGGCGAGGCCGCACCAGGCGCTGATGCCCTGTTCCACGGCGGTCTGGATCTCGACGCCGTGCTGGGCCGTTCTGATCTTGAGGTTCTGCCGGAGCCATCCCGGCAGCTTGGAGACGACCTTCTCGCGGTCGCTGGAGGTGGCTGGCGAACTCATGAAGGACACCATACTAACGTCCATGATCGATAGCAGCACTGACACGTTAGGTAGACCAAGTTGATGCACGGGCTTGCACCCTTCGGCGGTGATTACGCCGTAATCACCGCCCGACCCACGACAGCTGACTGAACTACAGGACCGATCGGGCGTCCCGTGGTTGCGAGCGGCCAACGACACCAGAGACGCCTTCGCCCCGGCTCCCGCCGACTCCCGCGCTCACTGCACTCGCGGCGACGCGCAGCACATGCCGAGCCGACCGCCCGGACCAGTCCGGCACACCGGCGGGAGAAGCCCGGCACAGACACCGACTCTGATGAGGCGGGCGCCCAAGTGATTACGTCGTAATCACCGTCGAGGCGCGGGGGGTGTCGATCTCGAGGAGGTGGGCGTCCGAGTGGTTACGTCGTAATCACCGTCGAGGCGCGCGGGGTGTCGATCTCGAGGAGGTGGGCGTCCGAGTGATTACGTCGTAATCACCGTCGAGGCGCGCACGGGCGTCGATCTCGAGGAGGTGGGCGTCCGAGTGATTACGTCGTAATCACCGTCGAGGC
>NZ_JBHVYK010000092.1:0-25777 GCF_042880855.1 Streptomyces sp. NPDC058291 | reverse complement strand
GCGCACGGGCGTCGACCCCGACGAGGCGGGCGCCCAAGTGATTACGCCGTAATCACTACCGAGGCGCGCACCGCCCTGCCGCGAACGATTGCGGCGCAGGCCTGGCAGCCTCCGGACGCAGAAGCCCACGCAGCCATCAGTCCAAGCGGCGGGCCATGTGCGACCGCTCATGTCAGACCGGCCCGCCGCTGACGATGCCGAGCCGGGAGTGGTTCATCCGGCGGGATGCGGCATTCCTCACGAAGCGGGGCCACGCCATCTGACGCCGGAATCACTCGAAGCTCACGTAACATCCAGGTCGACCTGAACAACTGCCGCAGTTGCCCGCTTAGTTGGAGATTCTCCACACCTTGACCAAGGGCAACCGCGCAAGGGGGAAGGAACAATCCCAGATGACGTCATCCACGCTCCGACGACGCCTCGCCGGAACCGCAGCAACCGCTCTTCTGATCGGAGCCGGAGCCTTGGCGACCGCGCCTTCGGCAGCGGCCAAGGCGAACCTGCTGACCATCGACACGGTGTCGCAGCGCACTCCAGGCCTTCAGGTGAAGGTCACCTACTCCTGCGACGTCGGCATGGACCACGAACTCGTGGCCAACGCGACGACGCTCAACCACAGCCCCCACGACCAGTCCATCGCTGCGGGCACCGTCAAGAAGGACAAGCTGGTCTGCGACTACAACGACCATGTCGCGCTGGTGACCCTGCGCCCGGCCGCGGGCTCACACTTCGACAAGGGAGACAAAGTGAAGGTCACCGTCTTCTACTTCGACAATGACGGGTTCAGGTACGGCGACGCCGACACGGTGGCCGTCCTCTAGGACGGCTTCGTCCCGGCCGGCGACCACGGCGGATCCCAGCGGCGGCGGCCTTGCTGGATGCCGGGAGCTCAGTGGCCCGCTCCCCCGCCCTCTGAGCCGGGGAGCGGGGGAGCGGGGGAGCGGGGGAGCGGGGGAGCGGGCCTGCCCGCGCGCGGCCGGTCCGCGCGGCTCAGACGAGGGCGGTGACGAGCAGGGTGAAGGCAGCGATGATGACGGCGACGCGGACGTAGTGGAAGCGTTCCCAGCGCTGCAGCTGCTCCTGCCAGTCCTCGGGCCGGTTCTCGGGAGTCCACGTCTTGTTCCGGTTGTTGATCGGGACGAGCAGTAGGACCGACATGACCACGCTGAGGAGCAGCAGCGCGCCGGCGGTGACGACGAGGCCGGCGCCGTGGTGGTGCCGTCCGGCGATGGCCCAGACCGCGACGAGGGCGAGTGAGCCGATGTACCAGACCGGCATCACAGCGCCGAGCATCCGGCCCCCGTGGGCGTGACCGCGTTGCCTGCTGTCCTGTGGGAGTGCGTTGAGGATCCGGTTCATGACGAAGGCGACGGCGAACTCGACCCCCACCATCACGCCGACGACCACGGTGGTGACGACCTCAAGTGCGTGGAACATGACGGCCCCTCCTGGAATATAGCGTTGCTAGCTGATGAGGCAACGCTAGTACTATTGCCGCTTGATTGTCTAGCGGTGCTAGGATCGAGCTATGTCGGTTCAGGAACGCAAGGAGCGCGAACGGGCGGTACGCGAGCGCCTCATCGTGGCGACGGCCCGCGAACTCGCCGAGCAGCAGGGCTGGGACGCGGTGACCACCCGCCGACTCGCCGAGCGCATCGAGTACAGCCAGCCCGTCCTCTACAGCCACTTCCGTGGCAAACGGGAGATCATCGGCGCAGTCGCCCTGGAGGGCGCCGCCGAGCTGGCCGTGGCGGTGCGCGCCGCGACCGCCACCGCAGACGGCCCGCGCGCCCGGGTCGCCGCCCTGGCCCGCGCCTACCTCGACTTCGCCGTACGCAACCCGGCGGTCTACGACGCCATCTTCCAGCTCGACAGCGGCCTCCCGTACGCACAGGAGGACACCCCGGAACCTCTGAAGGACGCCTTCGCCGCCCTGCTGGAAAGCCTCGGCGAGGTCGCCGGGGACGGCGTCCACCCAGGACTGTTCACCGAGGTGTTCTGGGCGGCCCTGCATGGACTGGCCACCCTGACCCGGGCGCGCCGGCTCCCGCCGGAGGACACCGAGCGCAGGGTGCAACTGGTAGTGGACCGGCTCGCCGTGGTCTGACCACCGCCCCGGTGGGCACGCAGCCGGGGTCCCCGCACCCGGCTGCCGGCTCCTTCCATACGGAGCCGAGGCCACATCGACGAGGGGGACCCCCGGATGACCAACGACCCGCAACAGGCGCTGCATCACGCCGTGGACGTCACGGTGGACGACGCCTGGGCGATCCCGGAGTTTCTGGCGCCGCGTCTGGAATCACTGGAGCACGCTCACGATGGCGACACGGAGGAGCACCGCGCGGCCGTAGCTCTTAGCGAGGCGGTGTCCGCCCTCGTGCTGGCGCTCGAATCAGCGATCCGAGGCCCCAACAGGGGACGTCTCCGCAGACGCGCGACACCGCCGCCGGCTCCCAGCCCTCCACCGACGGACGACGAGCGGATCGCCAGGGAAATGCGGCGACTCACCATGATCGCGGAGCACTGGAACCAACTCTGCGGCATCGTCTGTGCCTGGCGTGAGAGCGACGGTTACGACCGGGCCCGATGGCACCAGGTGACTTTCCTGGACCCGGCTGCTGAGGCCGGGTACCACCGGCTCGCCGCCGAAGCCGGCCTCCGAACGATCGAGCCATCGTGATTACGGCGTAATCACCTGGTCCTGCTCACTGCTCAAGGGATCCTCGGCAAGGGCAGGGCAACACCGACGCTGGTCGACCCCGTTCGAGTCCCAACGAGCCTTAACGGACATTGGCCCCAAAAGCGACCGACAGAAAGAGGCCTTCACGGGCCGATCTCTGCAGGGCTGGTGTGATCCGATCTCGGGGCCCGTGAAAGGCCGTCAGGCGGGCGTAGAGGCCGTCTCGCCTGTCTGTAACGTTGCCGTCGGCGTCCGATTGGGTGAAGCCGGGCTCGTGGCGCTCGCCGGTAACCTCACCCGCGCCGGGCGACCGGAAGCTCATGTACGTGAGGTCAATGAGCACCGACGCTGGGGTCGGACTCATTGACCTCACGTACATGAGCTCTGCTTCTGGGAACTGTTCAGGTTGCGCGGCGCAGCGGGACGACCACGTCCTCGCCGGTGCTCTTCTCGCTGAGCCGGTAGTAGCTGATGTGTGCCAGCCGCTCGGATTCCTCCAGCCATCCGGCCTCCACCACCTGGCGCCGGGTGCGGGAGAAGACGGTGGGGGACATGCCGACGAGCTTGGCGAGGTTGGCGCCGGTGTCTACGACGGCGCCGGCCCGGTCGGTGGGGTGCATCGCGTAGAGCATGACGATCAGGCGCTGGTTGGCGGTCATGCCGGCGGTGCGGTGGAGGACGTCCAGGAGCTTTCGCTTGTCGTCGTTGTTCACTGGGCCTCCCACCACGAAGGGGATGTGTTGTCGAAGCCGGGGATGTCCGGCGGGTTGCACGTCTTGATCGCTTCCCGTTGCTCGATCCCGGTCCCGTGAAAGGCAATGTACGGGCTGATCCGGTAGAGCCTGTAGTTGCCGATCCGGCCGCGCTCGATCAGGATGCGGCGCTTGAGCAGTTTGCGGTTGATCTTGCCGACGGCGTCGGCCGTCATCCCGACCTTCTTGGCGATGTCCGCGCCGGTCGCCCGCAACGGCGCCATGCCCTGGGGGGAGACCCCGATCCACCACAGCACCAGGAACTTCTGGCTCGGGGTGAATTCCTTGCTCTCGGTGATCGCTGCGACTCTCGCCTTGTCGACCTGGATGTGCTCACCGGAGAAGGCGTAGGGCGCGTAGGGGATGGCCTCGCCCGTGTCCGCATCGACGAGTCTGCGTACTGCTCCCAACGGGCCCTCCGTAGCTGGGCATTGCCTCGATGCGTATGAACGGCGGCCTTCAGGCCGACCAGATGAACTTAACGTACATGAGCACGGAGTACATGAACTCTGCCTCCAGGGCGTGTTGCTCGACCTGACATGGATCTGCCTCCCCGTCCGCCTCGCCCAACAGAGCGGCTACTCATGAACGTGACGTCAATCTAGGCAGTTCCTGGAACCGTGGTCACGGTTCTCAGAACATGAGCACTACGGCTCCAGGAACTGTCTGCCCTGCCCTCAGGAACCGGGTGCACGATGCTGAGGACTGGGTGCCAGATCGACGGATCTGGATGGGAAAGGGCATATCTGCAGGTCAGCGTGCCATCGACGCCGACGCCCTCTCCAGCAGTAGGATGCGCTGTCGTCTGCCGCGGTACCCCGCACACCCCGTGCCCCGGAAAGCGGTCGCGCCAGGCAACGCCGAACGACTCTCTTCGGGGCGTTCACATCCGTACCCCTTCCCACCGGTCGGCAAAATGCCTCGCCCCCTCCCTCATCCCCGGCCCACGAAAGCACGCCACGGCGCGACCGCAGTCGACGAAGCACCCGTCACGTGTGCTCCATCAGCCCCCACCGGCCTCAGCCACGCTGCCCTGTGACCCCACCGGCAGGCCGCAGCCGCCCGATCACCTGATGGCCCCGTCGGTTCACCGCAGGCCCCCAGGGGCCGAGGATGTGCCGACCCGTAGGCGCGGAGAGCCGCAGCGCGCCTCCGCCCAGTTCGCCGCCCCGCTTCAACCCCACCGAAAGACCTTCGACGACTCCGAATGAGCCAGGGGAGAGTCGGCGACACGTCCGGCAGGCGCGGGCCGCACTCCGGAAGTTCACTGGATCAGGTCGGTGTGGGGGTGTTCGGGGGAGGGCGGGCGGCAGACGTAGAGCTGCATGTTGTCGGTGCCGCCTGCTTCCACCTTCGTCGGCTGTGCGGGGGACTGGCCGGCACGGTGACCGGGGGCGGAGGCGGCGGCTTGGTCTTCGTACGGCATCCAGCTGCGTAGCTCATCACCGTTCCATTCGAAGGAGGCGATGGTCAGCAGCGGCGCCATCCGAGCGTCGCAGACAGTGCAGTACAGGCGGATCGAGTCGGTGCGGCCCCACGGCGGCCAGCCCCCGACCTTCCATCCGGGAGCGGCGGCCAGATTTTCGTCGTAGAACTCCTGCGGATAGTCCGCGTACGAGCTGTCCACGCCCGCTCCGGCTGCCTGACATCTGCTCCAGTCCCCGACCGCAGCCCCTGTCTCCGGGCTCGGGTCGAAGCTGTTGGGGTACTCGGTGATGGCTTCCGGCGCCAGGAGACACGGCTCTGGGACGTAGCCTTCCCAGTCCGCCTCGTACGGTTCCGGGGAAGTGGCGAGGATGTCGACGACCTCGGCGGCAGACCGCCAGAACAGTGCGGTCGACGGCTGGTAATGGGGATCGTGGTCGTAGGGGCACCCCCGACCTGGTCATCGGCAGGGACGAGCTGTACGCGGCCTCGGCTCACTGGTACGGGCTCGCGGCCCGTTCGGGGGACGGCTGCTACAGGTCGAACTCCAGGTGTTCGATGTCCGTGAACCGGACCTCCTCCAGGCTGCCGGCGCGGCGGCCGTTGTCCTGGAAGTACACCTCCTTGAGTGCCTCGGCGGCGAGCTCCTGGAGGCGCTGTTCGGGGGCGCCCTGCTCCTGGGCGTCGAAGAGGCGGGCGGCGTGGCGGGGTGGCAGGGCGACGGTCAGGTGTCGGATGCGGTCCTGGTCCGTCGTCCCGATCGGTGCGGTGTAGCCGAGACGGGCGCGGGTGTCGATGACGATGCCGCCGGTCGTCGCCGCCGTCTGCCGGGCCCTCGCCCGGATCTGCGGCTGCCAGCGCTTCTTCACCTCGCGCTCCAGGCGTGCGGCGAGGTCCGGGCGCGGTTTCTTGATCTGGTCCTTCACGTACCGTTCGACGGTGCGCTGGGAGATCCGCAGCAGCTGGGCGACGGCCTTGGTGCCCTTGAGCTGCTTGACCAGGTACCGCATCTGCGCGCCCGCCCTCTTGGGCGCCGGACGGGTGAACGCCTTCTGTACCGCGGCCTCCAGACCGTCCCCGAACAGGGCCATCGTCCTCTCCTACTCTCCGTTGTCGACGTCGGTGACGGTGCCGTCCTTGATGTAGCGGGCGAGGTTGAGTTCCGGGGCGTCGAACCGCTCGCGGACCTCTTCGCCCCACAGGACGCTCTGGGTGCCCTCGTGCTTGACCAGGCCCGGGTTGATGCCGAGCTTGAAGCCGCCGGGCAGCGGCTTGCCCTCGCGGTAGGGCAGGAAGTCCAGCGGGCTGGTGCCGTCGGCCGTGTAGACGACGCAGTCGGACAGGATCGCGACCGGGTACTGCCCGGTGAACGCCGCGTGCTTGACGATCTTGCGGTGCAGGTTGATGCGGGTGCGGGAGATCACCGCCGCGCGGATGTCGGGCCGCCACGTCGGCCGGGCAAGGGCCCGCCACGGCTCACCGGGCCGCCAGCCCTCCCCGCGCGGGCGCTCACGCAACTTGCCCAGACCGCCCTTCACGGTCGCCTTGACGGCCGAGACGACGATCGCCAGCTCCGGGTCGCGTTCCCGGTAGCCGTCCATCGCGGCGAGGGAGGCGGCCGGCGACAGGTCGGCGTGCACGCCGAGATCGGCCATCGTGGCGAGGAAGGCGTCGCGCAGGCGCTGGTACCAGCCGTCCAGGTAACGACCGTTGTCGTACCGGACGTACGCCTCGATCGGCCGCACCTCGTAGCCCAGCTCCACCGCGTAGGCGACAGTCGGCGTCGCGTACCAGGCCGGCCCCTCGGGACGCTCGCCCTTGGGTGTGAAGGGGCTGGGCAGCAGATTCGCGTCCAGGTCCGCCCAGGTGTCCTTGCCGACCTTCACCCGGGACAGGTCGACGTGCGAGAGGTCGACCAGCCACGAGCCCGGCAGCTTGGGATCGAACACCGGCGCCTTGACGTGCGTGGGGGCGCCGAGGCCGACGATCAGGCCGTTGGCGCCGGCGGCGAAGGCCATGTTCACGTCGATGCCGACCAGGTGCCGCAGGGTGCACTCGGCATCCGTCATCGGCCGCGCCCAGTCGTACGCCTCCTCGAACAGCTTCTCCGCCGGGCCGCGGACGTGGAAGCGCGGCAGGCCGGCCAGCAGCGGGTGTCCGTCGGGGGCTTCGCACGGCGCGCAGTCGACCGGGTCCCTGCCGAGGCTGCCGGGGTTGTGCTCGGAGTGGCGCTTGCCGTCGGCGTCCGGCTCGGAGGCGCGGGTCGGCGGGTGCAGCGCGGTCATCAGCTCCAGGCCGGTCACGGCGGTCGATCCGCGCGGGGTCATCACCCGGGACGCGTACACGCCCAGCACGCGCGCGAGTTCCGCCGGCGGGAGCTGCCCGGCCTCGCCCCAGTGCCGCGTGTCCAGCGCGTTCCAGGACGGGATGCACAACTGCACGCAGGCCCGCCCCGAACCGGTGGCGGGACGGTAGATCCTCGCCCACGGCCCGAACCCGCGCTTGGTCAGCTTCCACTCCGCCCGGAGCAACTGCTTGACGACCTTGTGGCCCTCCGGGATCCGCCCGGCGAGCCGCTCCTCCTCGCTGAGGGCGACGGGCAGGCCGTAGCGCTCCAGTGCGGCCTCGGTGAGCACCAGCAGCGGGTCGGCGTCCTTGCCCGGCCCGGACAGCTTCGGCGCGCCGAGCTTCGCCTCGCGCAGCGTCCAGTCGACCAGGGCCGGGATGGACTTGGCGGGCACGTCCAGGACCAGGCCGCCGGTGCAGTACGCGTGTACCTGCCCGTCCTCGACGTCGACGACGGCCAGCGGACCGTTCTCGAACCGCGGGTCGGTGCCGGCCGTCGGGGTTGCGGCCGGGGCTTCCTTGGGCGCGCCGGGACGGCGCGACGTCGACGACGGCCTGGCGGTGCGCGCCGGACGCGACGCGGCCGCCGGGGCAGCGGCGACAGGGACAGCGGCGACAGGGGCGGCGGCGACAGGGGCGGCGGCAGCAGGAGCGGCGGCAGCAGGAGCGGCGACAGGAGCAGCGGCAAGAGGAGCAGCGGCAACAGGGCCAGGGCGGGTCTGGGGGGTGTTCGGGGCTGCAGGGCCAGGGCGGGTCTGGGGGGTGTTCACGGCTGCCGTCACGGCCGCAGCCCTGGGCGGCTCGTCCGTCGCCGGAGACTCGGTCTGCGCTGGGGCCGGTGTGTCGGTGGCTGGGACCGCCGTCTCCTGGACGGGCGCGGTCGCGGGCGCGGTCTCCGGGTACAGCTCCGCGAGCTTGTCCAGTAGCCGGGCGTAGGCGTCGCGCTCGGGCGGTCGAGGTTCGGTCTTGCCGGATTCCCAGCCGCTGACCGTGGCCCGGCGCACCTTCAGCGCGCCTGCCACCTCGTCGATCGTCAGCCCGTGCGCGGCCCGCAGCCGCTTGCGCTCCGCGGGGGGCGGCAGCGCGGCGCGCGACGCGAGCAGCGCGTCGACCGCGTCGAACAACTCAGACATGCAGCGCCTCCTATGATCGACACCCTACCCCTGCGAGGCGTGCAGATCGCGTACGTTCACCGTACGCATCGCGTACGAACGGCGATCGAGCAGTGGATGCTTCAGCGGGCATCGAGTAGCGGCCGTCTGTGGCGCTCGTGCGGTGGGGCCCAAGGTGAGCGGCGCCCGGGAACGGCGGGAACTGGCCAGGCACAGCCCGCGCCGTGCCGCCGCCCACCACGGACTGCGGACAGCCCATCCTGCCCGCCTGCCACCAGGTCGGCTTCACACCCACGAGCGCTACGGCACCGCCGACCCCGCCGCCCAGCTCTCCCTCGCCCGGGCCGGCCCTGCCGCCGCGCTCGTCCCCCGGACGACCATCGACCCTGGTACGCCCGGAATCCGCACGGTGCCCTCGAGGACCGTCCGATCCTGCGCCTGCTGTACGCCGCGACGCGTCACACCGAGACGGCGGACCCGACGGCCACGGCCGTCATCGCGGCACTGCGCACGCGGCACGGCCGGGGGACCGCGCCACGCACCCCGCCGGCGGCCTACCAGGCTAGGACAGGCCGTGGAGCGGCCGGAGGAAGCGGCGCTCGTACCGCTTGATGCAGCGGGTGTCACGAGCCAGTTGGAACGCTTCCTGGCACTCCGGGTCGGACATGCTGTCCGTGCGGTACTGCTCGTACGCGGCCAGGCTGGGAAAGGAGAAGAGGGCGTAGGCGATGTCGCTGTCGCCCTCACTCGGCAGGAAGTAGCCATGGTGCGTCCCGCCGAAACGGCTGACGAGCTGGACCCAGCGCCGACCGTACTCCTCGAAGTCCTCAAGCTTGTCGGCGTCGATCTCGTACTTCAGATGAACGGTGATCATGCCCGCATGATGCCGTGTGAGGGTTCGGGCCACGTGAGCGGAACCCGGGGCGCCGCCCTCCGCGCCGTGGGCGAGCGCGGAGGGCGGTGACCGGTGATGCGTGCGTTCGGTGAGGAACAGCGGGCCGCGGTTACGGCGGCCGAGGAGGCGGGGCGCTCCAGCACCGTCCGCCAGGCCGGCGCCGGGCCGGCGGGGGCGGGCTCGGGGCAGGAGGGAGGAGAGCTGTCCCACGGATCCGGCAGTGAGCGGTTCCGGACTCCGGTGAATCCACTCCGTGGCCCCCCGCCCCTTCGCGCGAATCAGTGAACCCCTCCGTGGCCCCGCCCCTTCGCGCGAATCTTCGCGCGTCCGAGCGGTGATGCGGTCAGCCCGCCCACCGGGAGTCGAGCGCGATGGTCTGCAGACGGTCGAGCGTGAGCGGGGGCCGCGGCCGCGTCACCGGGCCGCCCTCGGCGTAGGAGTTCACTTCCTGGACGATGACCCGGCGCCCGTCCGGGTGCAGGGTGTCGACCAGCCACACCACGGCGGAGCCGCCCTTCTCCGATGCCCGCTTGGCCCGCTTCACCTGGGTGCCGTCGGCCAGGGTCAGGGCCTGGCACTGGATGTACTCGCCGTCGCAGCCCATGTGCCCGTCGAGGACGTCGCCCATGTCGTCCTGGGCGTTCACCCCGATCATGCTCTTCCCGTGGCCGTCGTCCCAGACCAGTGCGGCGTAGCCTTCCTGGCTCTGCTCGTCGGAGATCTTCGCGCCCCTGGGCAGCACAGACTTCAGCACCCGGAGCATCTGGCGGCCGGACAGCGACGCACCCGAGTCGGAGCGCGTGGTGGACGGGGCCGAGGCGCTGACCTCGCCGCCGGCGGTCCGCGGTTCGGCGGCGGAGGCCTGTGCCACCGCACCGAGGCCCAGGGCCAGGACGAGGCCGGCCGCGGCGGCCACGCGGCGGCCCGGACGACGGCGTGCGGAGGTGTTCGTGTTCATGTGGTGGCTTCCTTCTCTGGTCCGAACGCGGCTGTTCTCTGCGTCCGTGGGACGGCGGGTGGTGCGAGGCCCCGAACGCCGACCGGCACAGAGGTGTCCCGGCACAGGCGCAAGGTGAGTGGTGTCGTGCTGCCGGCTCCGCGGTCGTGCTGTCTCGGCCGGTGCGACATCCACAGATTCCAGGACCCGTGGGACCCCCGACAACAGCTGCCGCCGTACCCGGGACAGTGGATCCGTCCCACCCCACCTGACCTGCGGAGACAGAGGCGCCTGGGATGCCGTCCCGGGACACGGAGACGACCCGCGCCTGCCGGCCGACCCCTTGGACGCGGCCGCGAAGACGGGCGGCCCGCGGTTCACTGCGCCGGGGGTGCTCACCCGCGCTTCGGGCAGGTAGGCGGACCGGACGCCCAAGTGCCGGCCGTGTGGGATACGGGCGACGAGGCGCTGGCCGGGACCGACCCGCGGGACCCGCGGGCCGTACCCGTGCCCCGCCGTCGCACTTGTTGTCGTGGATCAGGAACTTGTCGCCGTCGGCCACGAAGTACGCGTAACCGTCTCCGTTGCTCGCGTCCGAGACGGGCGAGTTCGTGCCCGCGCTGGCGGAGGTGGCGGTGGCGATGACCATGCATGCCGCAGCCGCGGCGACGGTCGCGAAGCGACGCGATATGGCTTTCATCTCTGTGGTTCCCCCTGGAAGACATGAACGACAGGCTGCGCGGCGAGCACCGTCGTCGGTGCACCGCGCGGCGCGTCCGGTGTGCGCGTACGCTCTCCCACGGATTGATCATGATCAAGTGCGTTTG
Source organism: Streptomyces sp. NPDC058291 (assembly GCF_042880855.1). Lineage (NCBI taxonomy): Bacteria > Bacillati > Actinomycetota > Actinomycetes > Kitasatosporales > Streptomycetaceae > Streptomyces > Streptomyces sp. NPDC058291. Next base: position 14,803 of record NZ_JBHVYK010000092.1, on the reverse strand, counting down.
CCCGAAGGCGGGTTACGCTCCTGAGGTGTCGTCAGGACGACGGATCCTGTGTAGGTGCCGCCTGGTGGAAGGCGATGACGGTGTCGACCAGGGCGACGCCGTCCGCACGACGTACTCGAACGGCCGCGCAGCCGGGTCAGCCGGGTCGTGATGATCGCCCACTCCACGGGCGGGGAGGGGGCGGGGACCGGGTCAGGGGTGGCGCCTCGACCCGCTCGGCTGGTCGAGGGTCAGTCCTTGCTGGCCGCGTGCCAGGTCATGCCCCAGCCGTACTCGATGTCCACGGCCTGCTGGTTGCTGATGCCGGGCGCCAGCAAGAGGTACTTCGCCTCTCGCCGGACGATCAGTTCCCCGCCCACGTTCTCGATCAGCGCGATCGCGACGACCGGCGAGGGAACGGTGCACTCGTCCAGGCGGACCTCGATCGGCGGACCGGTGGGCGGAAACAGCGTGGCGACCCCGTGCAGGCCCGCGAAACTGGACGCCCCGGAGTAGATGGCCACGAACACCAGGAGGCGTTTGATCTCGGCCGCATGATCGAGGTTGACCATGAGGTTCTCGCCGTCCTCGCTCGCGCCGGTCCGGTCGTCCTGGTCCAACTGGATGTACGGCGGCTGGTCGAAGGAACCGAACTGGTTGTTGATGGGATGGACGATCCCCTTCGCTCCGTTCCGCAGCTCCCACAGACAGGACAGGTCCAGATCGACGTCCTCCAACTGGACGGCGTCCTTTCCCTTCCTCATCCAGCCACGCGGGGGCTTGGGGGCGCTCCACGAGAGGTTGACCCGCATGCCTCCCGAGGTGGCCCCCTGCTTGGTCAGCGACACCGAGGGCGCCGCCTTCGTCAACGTGATCTTCGACAGCCGCACCGGCTGGGCGTGCCCGGGCTCCGGCGGCTGTGGCGCGGGGACTGCCGGCTGCACCGGCGCGGGCGTGGGCGGTGGCTGCTGCGCCTGCGGGGGAGAGGCGGGTTCGTCCACGGTGATGCCGAAATCGGTGGCGAGACCCTCCAGGCCCGACGCGTATCCCTGGCCCACCGCCCGGAACTTCCATGCGCCGTTGCGCCGGTACAGCTCCCCGAGGATGAACGCCGTCTCCGACGTGGCGTCTGTGGCGTCGAAGCGCGCCGCCTCGGTGCCGCTGTCCGCGTTCAGCACGCGCACGAACAGGCCGGACACCTGACCGAACGTGCCGTCGGTGGAAGCGGCGACCACCACGGTGGCGATCTCCGCTTCCACCGAGGACAACTGCACCTCGATCGTCTCGAGCGCGCCCGTGGCGTCCTGGCGTCTGCCCTGGTGACGGACGGTGCCGCTGCGGTGCACGGGCTGGTTGTAGAACACGAAGTCGTCGTCCGAGCGCACTTTGCCGGCCGCCGTCAGCAACAGGGCCGACACGTCCACATCAGGAGTTCCGGGGCCTGCCCGCCACCCCAGCTCCACCCGGACCCTCGTACTCGGCACCGGTACGTTGGCGCCTTTTTGCAAGGACATGTGGGTCCCCCTCCCGCGGCCTTCCTCGTTCCCGCAGCGTACGAGGTTCTGGCCCGCTCCCGGAGGTAGAGATTGCGCCTGAGCACTTTGGCGAGGCGCGTCGGCGCTTTGGCGAGGCGCGTTGGCGAGGCGCGTTGGCGAGGCGCTTTGGCGAGTTGAGGCACCAGGCGGAGGCGGGCGGTGTGGCACTGGAACGCCGCGTTGCCCTGTCTGACGACCGGGTGCCCGAGGCTGCTTGTGGTCATCCGAGCCCGCCTGGCTGGTAGTCGCCGCCGCGCTGGCGGACGATGACGCCCATGCGGTTGGTGGCGTTGATCAGGGCGATGAGCATCACCAGGTCGGACAGCTGGTCCTCGTCGTAGTGCCGGACGGCGTTCGCCCATGCGTCGTCGGTGACGCCGCCGGCGGCATCGGCGATGCGGGTGCCCTGTTCGGTCAGTTCCAGGGCGGCGCGCTCGGCGTCGGTGAAGACCGTGGACGCGCGCCAGGCCGCGACGAGGTTGATGCGGGTTGCGCTCTCCCCGGCGTGTGCGGCGTTCTTGCTCCACACGTCGGTGGCGTAGCCGCAGCCGTTGATCTGGCTCGCGCGCAGCACCACCAGCTTCTGGGTCGCGGCCGGCAGCGCGGATTCCTCCAGGATCGTCTTGCTCGCCTTTCCGAAGTACCCGGCGGCCTTGGCAGTGGTCGTGGTCGGATTGCTGAAGAGGTTCAAACGGGCGGTCATGGCGTGCTCCTTGGTGTTGGTGGCGTCAAGACCCCGGTCGTTCCCCGTCCTGTGACGCCCCTTCGGGATGACGTGGTGACGCCCCTTCGGGATGACGTGGTCGGGATGCGTTGCCCGGGTCGCCGGCCTCGTCGGGCGCCGGGCCGGCGCTGTGAGGGGGTGATCCTGCTGTGCGTCAGCGGCGCAGGCGGTGTGCCCGGTGGGGCGCGGCTGGGCGGGGCGCTTTCGCTGCGGGGCACGGCGCGGTCTTGCGCGGGTCTGCGGTGATGAGCAGGGCGGCCAGGACCGCGGTGCCGAGCATGATGCCCAGGGCCCAGGTCGCGGCGGTGGCGTAACCGTGCACGGTGGCGTCCCGGAGGGTGTCCGCGCCGTGGCGGTCTGCCAGGTAGGTGCCGGTGGCGCCGGCCGCGATGGTGTTGAGCAGTGCGGTGCCGATCGAGGCGCCCGTCTGCTGGGCGGTGTTGACGGTCGCGGAGGCGATGCCGGCGTCGTGGGGAGCGACTCCGCTGGTGGCCGTCGCGACGGCGGGGCCGAACAGTGTGCCGATGCCGAGTCCGAGGAAGAGCTCGGCGGGCAGGATGACGGCGGTGTAGGAGCTGTGCGGGGTGAGCTGGGTGAGGAGGGCGAGCGAGCCGGCCGCGCAGAGCAGTCCGGGCACGATCAGCAGCCGGGGCGGCAGCTTGGGGAGCAGGCGGCCGGACAGCTGGGTCGCCGCCGTCACGTTCATCGCGACGAGCGGGAGCATGGCGAGGCCGGTCCTGACCGCGGAGTAGCCCATCACGGACTGCAGTTGGTAGGTGAGGAAGAGGAAGACCCCGAACAGACCGAGCGTGGCCAGCGCGACGGTGGCGAGGGCCGCGCCCCGGTCGCGGTCGGTCAGGATCCGCAGCGGAAGGAGAGGAGCACGTAACCGGGCCTGCGCGATCCCGAACGTCAGGAGCAGGGCGGAGGCCAGGGCCAGCGAGAGGATGACCGGCCGGGTGTGCCATCCGTGCTCGCCGGCCTCGGAGAACCCGTAGACCAGAGCGGCGATGCCGCCGCAGCCGGTGAGCGCTCCCAGGACGTCGATCCGCGCGTCGGTGCGTCCGGGAGGATCGGGCAGCGCGGCGATGGCGCCGAGTGCGGCCGGCAGGGCGATGGGAATGTTGACGTACATGCACCAGCGCCAGTCGAGGTAGCTGGTGATCAGCCCGCCGCCGACCAGGCCGATTCCGCCGCCTGCGGTCAGCACCCCGCTGTAGATCCCGATGGCCCTGGCCCGTTCGGCCGGTCCGGGGAACACCGCCATCAGCAGCGCGAGGGTCGAGGGGGCCAGCAGTGCCGCGAAGGCGCCCTGTCCGGCGCGGGCGGTGACCAGCGTCCATCCGGAGTCCGCCGTGCCGCCGAGAGCGGAGGTGACGGCGAAGCCGAGGATGCCGGCGATCAGGGTGCGTTTGCGGCCCAGCCGGTCGGCGATGCGGCCGCCGAGCAGGAGCAGCCCGCCGAAGGTCAGGGTGTAGGCCGTGATGACCCACTGCCGGCTCGAGTCGGACATGCCCAGATCCTGCTGCGCGGTGGGCAGCGCGATGGTCACGATGGTCGTGTCCAGCACGATCATCAGCTGGGCGATCGCGATGACCACCAGCCCCCACCAGCGGCGCGCATGCAGCCGGGCCGGATCGGAACTCCACGTGATCTTCACGCTCTTCGTCTTCTTGCCCGTCTTGTTCAGCATGGTGAACCCCCCTGTGAAGGCGTGCGTCGGCACTCGCATTCATTACCTGCCGACAGGTAAAGTTGACGATGAGGCGAAGCTAGCCCATTGCTTGCCGATCGGCAAGCAATGGAGAGGGCAGGCCCTTTGCGGGCCCGCTCACGGGCCGGCCGAGACGACCGCGACGAAGGGACTTCCATGGCAGGCCGCCGCACCGACACCCGAAGGCGCGCCCAGCGCGTAGCCCTTCAGCTCTTCAGCGAGCACGGGTACGACGGCACCTCGCTGCGCATGATCGCGGAGCAGCTGAACATCACCAAGGCGGCCCTCTACTACCACTACAAGTCGAAGGAGGAGATCCTCGCCGCCGTACTGGCCGACTTCTCCGCCGCGGTCGCCGAACTCACCGACTGGGCCAAGCAGCAGCCCGCAGGACCCGAGACCCGGCGCGAACTCCTGCGCCGCTACGCCGAGTTGACAGCCGGTGGCATCACCGCCGCGGCCCGCTTCGCACAGGACAACGAGCCGACGCTGCGCAACCAGCCGCTCGCGGCCGAGGTACAGCAGCACGTCATGACGCTCTTCGAGCTCTTGGCCGGGCCCGGCGCGCTGTCCGGTGACGGCGACCCGGCCGCATCGCTGCGCGTCCGCCTGGCCATCACCGCACTGCACCTGGCCGGCGACGAGGCCGATCGAGCAGAAAACGCAGGCCCGGAGCTGATCGATGCGGCGCTCGGCATCGCCTGCGACTTGATCGATCCGCCGTCTCCCCGGCCAACGGCCTAGAACCGCGGTTGCGGTGCTCCGCCCCTCCCGGTCAACGACCTGGCCGCCTCGATTCTGCTGGCCGGCCCCGCAGGAAGAACCATCCGGTTCACCGTGGCCGGCCGGGCGCCGGTTCGCGGACCGCACCCGGGCCCGGCACGCCGCCGTCCACGCACGGTCAGGCTCGACGCATTCGTCGATGACGGCGCGGGCGAGGCGGATGCCGCCCAGGTGGGCGGAGATATCGTCATCGCCGTGGATGTGGGGCGCGTCCTGGCACCACTGTGACCACAGGCCGCCCTGCTGGAGGAGGCGCCGAGCGAGGCGGCGGCGATCTTTCCGAGGAGGCCGGACTTGCCGCGGACCTTGGTGAACTCGGCGACGAACGCCTCGGTCACCTTCTTCTCCGCCCGCGCGTTGATGCGGTGCACGGTGGAGTTCAGCAGCTCCACGAGGGTGTCGGTGATCTCCCGCTGTCGCTGGAACAGCAGCGCGGCGAGCAGGACGTGCCGCACCTCGGGGGAGAAGCGGCGCAGGTGGCTCGGGGCGGCGGCTGAGGCTCTGGCCCGCCAGGCGTTGATGACCTGGACGACGATGCCGGTGAACGCCTTGGCCGGGGTGCTGACGGCGCGGACCTGCTTGAGTTTGGAGATCTCGTCCAGCAGTGAGTTGAGGCTGACGTTGCCCGGATGGGACTTGATGTCGGAGAGCACCGACTCCAGGTCTTCGTCCGCACCGTCGCCGTCCACGGACTCGGTGTCGTTATCCTGCTCGCTGTCGTCGATCGGATCCGTGAAGACCAGCGCGTCCAGCCGGCGGGGGCAGTCTTCTTCCCGCGCGAGGCGTGCGGCGACCTCCGCGACGGCCCCGGTCGTCGGCCTGGTGCAGCGCGGACCGGATGATCGTTGCAATCCGGGCCGCGGTCGGCGGCTCGATCAGATCTACCCGCATCTGCCGCAGCAGCTCGGCCCGCACCTGTTCCTCGCGGCGTTCGTCGTGCCAGATCACGTCCACCAGGTGCGAGACGAGCTTGACCAGGTCGGTCTTCGAGCACTCGTGCCACCCGGTCAGATCCCGCAGCTCGCTGCGATGCCGCTTCGCGACGCGGGAGGTGAAGTCATAGAACCCCAGCTCGGACGCGGCGACGCCCACCTGCTCGGCGACATGCTCGACCGCATCGGGCGGCAGCTCCAGACGCATCTTGGGAAACCGGCCGCGCCAGGTCAGAAACTTCAGCTACGGGATTCTGGGGCGCAGGGCTCGTTCGAAAGTCTCTTTGCTCTGGAATTGGAGGGCGGTCCAGCCTGCGGCGCGTGCTGCGTCGGTGTTGGTTGCGCTGTCATCTATGAAGAGGATGTCGTCCGGGTAAGCGCCCAGTTGTTTCGCAGCGGCGTCGAAGGCGGCCAGGGTGGGCTTACGGTGTCCGAGGCGGTGGCTGAACAGTAGGTGGTCGAAGCCGTCGAACATTGTGGGGTACAGCCGCAGCAGCGCCTCCTGCTCCAGCGGGCCGTTGTTGGTGAACAGCGCCAACGGCCCGGAACCACGGTGGCGTTCCAATGTCTCGCGGACGGCATGGTCGGGCCGGAAGGCGCTGCACCAGGCAGCGTCGAGGTCATCGTCGCTGCCGGTGAAGCCGGTGGCGGCCCGGATACGGTCCCGGATTTCCGCCGCGTGCGGGTACTTGCCCGAATCGCAGTCGGCGCTGAACCCGGATCCCCACAGCAACGCGTCCAGGCGGTCTGCGGGGAACGCGAAGGCGTCGGCCAGGCGTTGCAGGCGATGGGCGTGGTCGAAGTGGAACAGCACGCCGCCGAGGTCGAGGACCAGGTGTTGGGGGCTCATGTGGTGACCTCGCGCGCCGCGGCCCGGATTTCGTCGAGCAGGACGATGAGGTCGTCCTTGGTGGTGGCCGGGTGAAGGATGCAGGCGCGTAGGGCCGCGGCGCCGGAGAGCCGTGTGCCGGTGAGGAAGGCGTGCCCACGGCGCTGCACGGCAGCCGGGATCGCCTCGTTCAGTGCTTCCGCGCGGTCTGTGTCGAGGGTCGGAGGCCGGTGGCGGAATGCGGTGATGGAGGTGACGGCCGGGGCGAGCAGTTCGAAGTCGTCTGAGGCTTCGATCAGCTCGGCGAGCGTGCGCGCGAGACTGGTGGTGTGCTGTACCAGGCGAACGATGCCGTCCCGTCCGAGGTTGGCGATCGTGGCCCACACGCGCAGTGCGCGGAAAGGGCGGGTCTGCTCGGTGCCGTACTCGGAAAACCAGCCGAGCTCCCCGGCGTCCTCGTCGCGCAGGTAGGGCGGGACCAGGCTGAAGGCGGCGCGCGGGCCGGCCGGTTCGCGGAAGAGGATGCAGCCGGCGTCAACGGGGACGCCGAGCCACTTGTGCGGGTCCAAGGCCAGAGAGTCCGCCCGTTCCAGCCCGGCGTACTGGGGGACGGCGTCGTTGGCGAGGATGCCGAGCGCGCCGTAGGCACCGTCGACGTGGAACCACAGTCCGTGCTCGCGGGCGATCGCGGCGATGTCATCCAGCGGGTCGACGGCTCCGGTGTTGACCGTTCCCGCGCTGGCGGCGACGAAGAACGGCCGCACCCCGGCTCGCCGGTCGGCCGCGATCAGACGGCGCAGCTCGCCGACGTCCATGCGGAATGCCGCGTCGACCGGGACGGTGCGGAGGTATCGGGTGCCCAGGCCGAGGAGTTCCGCCGCCTTGCGCAGGCAGCTGTGTGCCTCGGCGGACACGTAGAGCGCCAGTGGGCGGTGCCCGTACAGCCCGGTCTCGCGCACGTCGTGGCCCTGGTCGCGGAACGCCTGGTGGCGGGCGGTGGCCAGTGCCACGACGGTGGCCATGGAGGCTCCGCTGGTCAGCAGCCCGGCCCCGGGGCGGTGGGGGAATCCCACCAGCTCCGCCAGCCACCGCACGGCGGTGCGTTCCAGCAGAACGCCGGCGTGGTCTCCGCCCGCGCAGCTGGGGTTCATGGCCGCCGCCAGGGGGGCCATGAAGACGCCGGCAGGCGAGGGTGGGGAGTTGACCCAGCCGAAGAACCGAGGATGCCCGTTGCCCATCGGATACGGCAGGATGCGGTCGCGCACCTCGTCCAGCAGGTCCGTCAGCGGGCGGCCGTCGGCGGGCAGTGGCTGCCGGGTGAGCCATGTGCGGTCCGCCTCGGGCACCGGCCGCCACACCGGCCCTCCTGCCACGCACGCCAGATGATCGGCTGCGAGGTCCGCCGCCGACTGGGCTGCTCCACGCAGGTCATGCATCGTGCCCTCCCCACACGCGGTGGAGCCGGGAGTCGGCTGCCGGGGCCAGTGCCATAGCCAGGTAGTACACACACACGTCGATGGAGTCGTTGGCGAAGGCATGCAGGCGGTTGCCGGGGAAATAGGCCGCGTCTCCGGCATCAAGCCGGTGGGGCAGACCGTCGATGGTCAGGCGCAGACGCCCTTGTTCCACTGCCACGTACTCGTGCGAACCCGGCGCGTGCGCAGAGAACTCCCCTGCGTCCACGCCAGGTTCCAGGGTCGTGCGCATGAACTCGAACTCGATGTCCGGCAGGACCGGGGATAGGATCCGCCGTTCCCACCCGGCGGGGTCCCGCACCACCTGCTGCCGGTCACCGGCCAGAACCACGACGTCGGGGCGCACCGGTTCATCCAGAAGTCGAGCGATCGAGGTGCCCAGTGCGGTCGCCAGGCGATCGAGAACCAGCACGCTCGGTGTCTTCGCGCCGCGTTCCACCTCGGACACCATGCTCCGGCTCACGCCGCTCAGCTCGGCGAGCCGCTCCAGGCTGATGCCCCGAGCCCGTCGCTCGCCTCGGATCCTGGCCCCCAGTTCGGACATGGACAGACCACTGGCCAAAGTGTTGCCGTCACTCATGTCCTCCACCATAGCGAAGGGAATCCGCTATCGAGAAGGCACCTGCTGGTCGTCCAGTGGGCTCCGGGGGCCCGGCACGATGGCCGCGGCGAGGTTGAGGCGTGCATCCATGTCGAGGTTGACCTCCCCGTACGGGCGGACGTGGGACCAGAACAGCGGAGTCAGGCCGCGCCGGTCGGCGGGCGTGAGGAGGTCGGCCCACTCCGGTTCGCCCAGGATGTCCTGGAGCATCAGAGTGTTCACGTAGACCAGAGCGGATTGCAGGATGCGCAGGCACAGGACGAACATCTCCTGCTCGTCGCGCCGGTTCGAGGCGATCTCCCCGCCCTTGCCGTAGGCGATCACGGAGTTGGCGCCGTTGGAGGACTCCATCACGTTCAGGCCCTCCTCGACCTCCCGCTGGAGGTCCCGAAGCCGCAGGTACCGGGCTACGAAGATGGTCTTCTGCACGCGGCCGACCTCCAGCATCGCCGCGTAGGCGGGGTGGGAGGCGTTGCGGGTGAAGCGCCGCAGGATCGCCTCGGTGGAAGCGGTACGGGTCCGGATCGTCGTGGCGTACTTGATCATCTGGTCGTACTGCTGGGCGATGAGCTCCCAGCGGATCGGGCGGGTCAGCGCCGGGCTCAGCTGCGGGTAGGCGTCCGGCTCGCCGGCCACCGGCCGGTACAGCTTTACCTTGTTGATCCGCTTGATACGCGGCAGCAGGTCGAAGTTCAGCAGCCTCGTGATGCCAAACCCGATTTCCGACTGGCCATGCGAGTCCGTGTAGTTGGCCTCCACGTCCATCGCGGTGCCGTGCCGCATCGCGCCCTCGATCCTCGCGGCGACCTCGGAGGCGGTGCAGTTGATCAGCTGGGAGTGGATGGCCAGGGACTTCTTCTCCACGTGCCAGTAGATGAGCACCCCACGGCCTCCGTAGCGCGAGTGCCACTCCGTGAAGAGGTTCTGGTCATAGGCGCGCACGTGCGTGGAGTCGGAGGCGACCGCGGTCGAGCCCTGGCCCCACAACTCGGTGCTGCGGGCGGCGAAGGTGGCGTTCGCGATCTGGATGGCGATGGCGCGAGTGGCCTCCGCCGAGAGGTAGCGGCGGCGTACGTAGCGCAGTTCGTCCTCGGTGTGGCCGTGGCCGCCGGACGCCACGGCCTTGATCCCGGTGTTCGTGCCGTACGCGTAGATGACCAGCAGCAGGCGTTCGGCCAACACCTCCGGCGAGAGGCTGCCGCCGCCGGAGACGGAGGTGACCGCGTCCAGGCAACCGGTCCGCAGCGCCGCTTCCTTCAGCATGTCGACCAGCGGCACGATGCCCCAACGCCGCTGTGCCTCGGCCTTGATCCTGCGCAGGTTGCGCGGCTCGGGCTGGGCCTCGGCCGCCGTCAGCCGAATCGCCCCGGACTTTCGCTCGGCGATGTCCAGCCAGGAAAGTTTCGGCATCTGGTCGTTGAGCAGGGTCAGCTCAGCCGTCATCTGCTCGCGCAACTCGTCGATGAACACCGCGGCATCCAGCGGCTTGCGCAGTTCCCGGTAGTTCTCCGCCCGCCTCGCCTCGAAGTCCTGCGGCAGGTCCTCGTCCGGGTTGCGCCACTTGTCGGCACCGACCACCCAGATCTCCTTGCACTTGAGCTGATCGCGCAGGGCCTGGAAGGCGACGACCTCGTAGACCATGCGCACCACCCGGCGCCGTCCCCGCTTGTCGGTCCGGTGCACGACCTCCGCCCAGTCCCCGCCCATCGCCTTGTGGACCGGCACCGTCTCACCCAGCGGGTAGTACGTCGTGTTCCACGCGTTCGCGTAGCGCGCCACCAGCGCCAGGGCCTCGATCACCGGCCGGTGCGTGTGGTTGGAGGAACGGAACTCCAGCACGTCCAGCAGCCTGATCAGCCCGCGCCGGTGGTGGTTGGTGTACGACGCCTTCAGCGTCGTCTGCACCGTGCGCCGGTAGACCGGCCCCCGGGTCTTGGACTCGTGCACCAGCTCCCGCAGCGTCGTCTCGCCCCCGGACACAGCCGGGAACACGTGGATCTGCTGCAGAGCCTGGGTGAACACGCCGTCCTGGGCGTAGCGGCGGAGCGGGCGCAGACCGTCTGCCACGGGCCGTAGCGTTCCGGCAGGTCGCTGATCCGTCGTCACCGCTACAGGGCGGCCACCCGGGAGAAGCGGGACCTCTCCCTGCGCGAACACGCTTCGACCGTCGTGCGCCCTCAGTCGCTTGGGTCGCTGTTCAGCAGCCGGTCGGGGCGTGGACGACGTCAGAGTCCGGCGTCCTCGCCCAGCGTCGAAGGCGCGAAGGCCTGCAAGCCGGCCTGGCCGGGCCAACGACAAGAACGCCGCCGTGAAAGCTTGGGCCATCCATGGAAGACGCGGCGGCCTCAACCAACGCGGTCGTCCAGATCGACCAGGAAATCGCGGTGGCGCGGGCGGCCCGTGCCCGGGTTCGGTCCGTCCGACGCCCGGCTGCTGATCGTCGGGCTGGCTCCTGGGTCTAACAGGCGCGATGTCGTACGAGGAACTGCCGGTAGACGCCGGTAGACGGCGGACTGTTGCCACCGGAACAGGCCGGGATCCGGTGCCAACAGTGGAGAGGGACGGGGAGCCGAACCCCGTAGCCCCGGCCCTGCGACAGATGGCCTACTCTCCGCTTCCAAGACCAATGGGGGGCATGATGCGGTTGAACCGCGGAAGTAGACGGCTGACGGTAGCCGTGTTGACAGGCGTACTGGGTACGACCCTGGTGAGCTGCGGGCCCAGCCAGCCGGTCGCCGCGGCCGACGGCGGGCAACAAAGTCCGGCCACGGTCGATTACACCCGATTGGCGGACGTGCCCGAGCAGGTGGCATCGGACGGCACGAGCATTTTGGTGGGCGACCCGCAGGCGGAGGTGACCGTGCACCTCTACGAAGACCCGCGCTGCCCATACTGCAAGGAATTCGAAACCACGGGCGGCGGCCCCGTCCTGACCAAGTGGGTCCTCCGGCGCAAGGTCAAGGTCGAGTACACGATGGCGTCATTCCTGGACCCGCGGCTGGGAGGAAGCGGGTCGACCAAGGCGGTCAACGCACTGCGCGCGGCGGTGGCAAGGGGGAGGTTCGCCGAGTACCACACCGTCCTCTACCAGAACCAGCCTTCTGAGGAGGTGGACGGCTTCACCACCACGCGCCTGCTGCAACTGGCGAGCAAGGTGAAGGGGCTGCGGAGCCCGTCCTTCGACGACGCGGTGACGTCCATGAGGTACCGGGACTTCGTGGATTCCTCCGAGAAGGTGTTCGCCGCCGCTGGGCATCACAACGGGCACGCCGGGCCCGGGACGCCTACCGCCGAAGTGAACGCGTACCGGATCCCCCTCGAGTACAGCGGGCTGCTCTATAAGGCGGACCTCTTCGACCGGTATCTGGCGAGGGTGATCAGCGCGGTGACGTGAGGGGCGATCTACCGGCGCCTTCGAGTCCCGACCGATCACGCCCCAGACGGCCGTCCCCTTTCTCTCGCGGCCATGCGGCTGTCATGAGTTTGTCGGGATGACGTCGCCCTCACCTTCAGCCATTCCCGGTGGCTTGACCTCCCGACTGAGCAGATCGGCGCACTTCGCCGCCACAAGAACAAGACGGCTCACTTGGACCGCCTGTTGGACTGCCTGCCGCCAGGACCCGACAAGGACCGGCTCATCACCTGGGCGAAGGCACGCAAGCACCTGCCCCGAGCCATCATCCCGACGACGATCGCGGCAACCGCTCACGAAGTTCAGAGAACGGAACACATGCCGGCAGACCACTCCTCGGTGACGGTACGGCTGACGAGCCGCCATGTTCGCGTCCTGCTGCACGCCTCCGACCCGGCGTCTACGACGGCCGCCCCCAGATCATCACGCAGTGGCCGCTCTCATACTCACCCGGGCCCAGCGCAGCATCGCGAGGCCCGACCGGGTGGGGATGGCACGCTCTCGTCCGAGGCGGCTGATCCACCGGTGAATCCCTTTGCGCGACCGAACAGGTCGCCCCTAGCGTGCAAGCGCACAGGGATCGTGCGTCAGGGCAGCGCGCCACACGAATGAGGAGCAACCACCGTGGGAATCATGGTCTCGGTCAGGGGCTGGCTGCAGTTCGACGACGGACAGCTGGCCCAGATCAAGGAGATCGTGGAAGCAGACGATCCGGAGCGCACCTACAGCGGGGGCTGGGCGTTCCCGGCTCGACAGTACAACGGCGTCAGGTTCGCCTTCTACGGGGGCTACATCCGCGCGGTTTCCCTCGACTGGTTCGAGGAGAGGTTGCGACAGATCGCCCAGATCCCGGCCTCCTACAAGGATGACGAGTACGACGACAGGCCCCGGGGGCTCTTTCTGGCAAGCCACGACGTGGACGGCATGAGCGAGTGGAGGGTCCACAACGGCGGCCTGGAGATCGGCCTCCCGGACGGGGATTACCGCTACCTCGACGCCTAGCTAGATCACGAAGCCGCACCGGAGTACCCGTAGGTAGACATGAAGTTGTTTCGGGGGTGCGGGATGGTCGCGGCCGGCCTCACACTGCTCCTCGGCGGCCTGTTCGCTCTCGACAGCTGTGAAGTGGGCAAGGCGGACGAACTGGGTTCGGCGCAGGTCACCGGGGTCTGGAAGGGCTCCGGCGGCGGCCGGATCGAGTTCAGCCACGACGGCAGGTTCGATATGTCGGGCATCCCACGCGATGCCATCGAGTTCAGCTTCACCGACCCGCCGCCCGGAAACGGCAGACTCTCCGGGCGGGGCGAGTGGAGCCTCGACGGCGGCGACGACCGCAGCAGCACCATCGAGCTGCGCTTCGACGCCGCAGGCTCCTTCTCGGACGACTCCGAATCCACGCTTCTCCAGGTCGAGGAGGCGGGCGACCACCCGACGCTGTACTTCGACACGAATCCAGACAAGAGGTATGGATACGAGGTGCGCCGCGAGGCGGCCTCCTAGCCTCGGTCTTCGTCGCCGGGCCAGTGCCCACCTTCATCAGCAGCCACGTCTCCTGGGCGGCGGCAAAACGCCTGTCACCGTTGCGGCCGGCGTGTCACCGGTGACAAGCGGCGAGGCGTCGATCTACTGCACCGGCGACCGGCGTCCGGCGTCCGGCGTCCGGCGTCCGGCGACCGGCGACCGGCGACCGGCGACCGGCGACCGGCGACCCGAGCCACCCACGCCAAGGACGTGACCCTCCTCTACATCCCCGGCCCCGACGGTGTTGAGTCGCCAGCTGATGATGCCGTCGGTTCCTCCGCTCGCCGGCGTGATCCGAGCGGTGATGGGCGCGCCTGCCGGGATGTTGAACTGGTCCGCTTCGCGGTCGCCGCACTGCACGTCCCATTCGTTCGTCACGTCTCCCCGCGTCAGCGTCAGTGTGAGCGTGTGCGTTGCGGGAGCCTGGCAGGCGATGTCGAAGGTGTAGGGCCTCTTGTCCTGCGTCGTGAGTGTCCTGTTCAGGCCCTTCGCCAAGGTCGTCGTGCCGGAGTCCTCGCGGGCAGCGCTCTCGGATTCGACCGCGTCCAGAGCGCGTGTGGCTCGCCGCATCGCCGCCTCTGCGTCTTCTTTGCCGTCCCAGGTAGGGGGCTGCGATGCGGAGAAGGTCCTTCCGTCTGCGGACTCGTCCGGTTTCTGCTTCTGCTGCGTACAGGCTCCGGTGAGGACTGCAACGCAGAGGACGAGGGTGAGGACGAGGGGGTGGCGTGTCCGCATGGGGGCTCCGGTGCGGGAGCGGCTGCGGGCCGGCCGGTCGGATCCACCGGGCAGGGCCGCACCGGTACCCGCCGAAAGGCCTACGCGACCGCCCTGGAACAGGCTGGGCAGATGTTCCGAGCCTTCGCCGTCGCGGACCCGGCCGCACGCCCCTCGCAGGTCTCCTCCAGGCTCAGTCAGGCTGGGCGCGCTATCGCGGCCGCGTCCTGGCCCCTCACGGGCCAGGACCGGAACCCCGAGTCCCATGAGATCAAGACCACGGGCTTCCCCCTGCCTTGCCCCGACATCGGGAGTGGTGCCGACCCGCCCGGTACCCGGGGCAGCCACATGCGGGTCGGCGAAGCGAACCGGGTCGGCGAAGCGAACCGGGTTGTCGACGCCGGGACTCGCCAGGCGCTTGCTGACGTCCTCACCGCGTACCCGGCTCTCGCCCCACATGACGGGTACGTCACCACCCGCGCCTTCGGGCGCGGCACCGCCCTGTCCGGGGCTCCCCACCCCGCGTCGGGTCACGGATGAAACCGCCACCGGCCTTCGGAGATGACGTCCACCTTGCCGTCCCT
>NZ_JBHVYK010000091.1:8170-30863 GCF_042880855.1 Streptomyces sp. NPDC058291 | reverse complement strand
CTCACGTCCTCCCGGCCGAGTCCAGCCGTCAGCCGTCAGCCGTCAGCCGTCTGCCGTCTGCCGTCAGCCGTCGGCCGTGGCCGCCCGGCGGACAGGGCCGCCGGACGGGCCCACCCGACAGGGCTACGCGTCCACCTCCGAGCGGTCCCCGCCCCACAGGGTGTGGAACGCGCCCTCCCGGTCCACCCGCCGGTAGGTGTGGGCGCCGAAGAAGTCCCGCTGGCCCTGGGTGAGCGCCGCGGGCAGGCGCTGGGCGCGCAGAGCGTCGTAGTACGCGAGCGCGGCGGCGAACCCGGGCGTGGGCACCCCCTGGAGCGTCGCGGACACCAGCACCTCGCGCCACGCGTCCTGGGCCGCCGCGATCTCCGAGGCGAACGTCTCGTCGGAGAGCAGGCTCGGCAGGTCCGCGCGGGCGCCGTACGCCGCCCGGATCCGGTCGAGGAAGGCCGCCCGGATGATGCAGCCGCCGCGCCAGATCGCGGAGACGGCCCCGAGGTCGATGTCCCAGCCGTACTCCTCGCTGCCCGCCGCGATCTCGTGGAAGCCCTGGGTGTACGACACGATCTTCGAGGCGTACAGCGCCTGCTCCACCCGGTCGGCGAAGGCCTGCGCCTCCGCCGCGCCCAGCGCGGACGCCTTCGGGCCGGCCAGGTCGCGGGAGGCCTCGCGCAGCGCCGCGTGACCCGACAGCGAGCGGGCGAAGACGGCCTCCGCGATGCCCGACACCGGGACGCCGAGATCCAGCGCGATCTGCACGGTCCAGCGGCCGGTGCCCTTCTGCTCCGCCTGGTCCACCACGACGTCCACGAAGGGCTTGCCCGTCGCCGCGTCGACGTGGGACAGCACCTCGGCCGTGATCTCGATGAGGTAGGAGTCGAGGCGGCCGGTGTTCCAGGTGCGGAAGACGTCCGCGATCTCCGCGGGCTCGAACCCGGCGACGTCCCGCAGCAACTGGTAGGCCTCGCCGATGAGTTGCATGTCGGCGTACTCGATGCCGTTGTGGACCATCTTCACGAAGTGGCCGGCGCCGTCCGGGCCGACGTGGGTGACGCAGGGCGAACCGTCCGCCGCCTTCGCGGAGATCTTCTCCAGCATCGGGCCCAGCGACTCGTACGACTCCGCGGAACCACCTGGCATGATGCTCGGGCCGTGCAGCGCGCCCTCCTCGCCGCCGGAGATGCCCGCGCCGACGAAGTGCAGTCCCTGCTCGCGCAGCTCGCGCTCACGGCGGCGGGTGTCGGCGAAGTGGGCGTTGCCGCCGTCGATGATCATGTCGCCGGGTTCGAGCAGCGGGGCGAACTCGCGGATCACCGCGTCGGTGGGCTCACCGGCCTTCACCATGACGACCAGCCGGCGGGGCCGCTCCAGCGCCGCGACGAACTCCTTGGCCGTCTCGGCCGCGATGAACTCGCCCTCGTCGCCGAACTCCTCGACCAGGGCGCGGGTACGGGCCGCCGTCCTGTTGTGCAGCGCGACCGTGTAACCGTTGCGCGCGAAGTTGCGGGCGAGATTGCGCCCCATCACCGCGAGACCCGTGACGCCGATCTGGGCTGAAGTGCTCATACGGTTGGCTCCTTGGAGAGGTGTGCCCGTCAGTATCGTCCTCGCGACCATCCTGACGGGTATCGGGCCCGGTTTCCCGGCAGGCCCCCCGCGCGCCCCCGAGAGAGCCGGTGCGGCCGGTTGTCGTCTTGTCATGGCCTGTTCGGCGCCCATACTTTTGCCGCTCCTGACACATGCATGTCGAGGGGGATCTCCATGGCCGTACGGGGCCGGCACCGCCGGTATCAGCCGAGCAGGATCAACCGAGCCTCGCTCACCGTCACGGTGGGCGGCGCCGGCATGGCGATTCCGCTCATCGGCGCGGGAGCCGCCCAGGCGGCCGACGTGGACACCTGGAACAAGGTCGCCGCCTGCGAGTCGACCGGCGACTGGAGCGTCAACACCGGCAACGGCTACTACGGCGGGCTGCAGTTCACCCGGTCCACCTGGGAGGCGTACGGCGGCGCCCGGTACGCCCCCCGCGCGGATCTGGCCACCCGGGACCAGCAGATCGCCGTGGCCGAGCGGGTCCTCGACGGCCAGGGCCCCGGCGCCTGGCCGGTGTGCTCGGGACGGGCCGGACTGAGCCGGGGCGGCGACGCTCCCGCCGTCCACCCGCACGGCGCCGCCGCGAAGTCCGCCGAGGCGTCCTCCGACGCCAGGTCCTCCGCGGGGCCGACCGCGCGGACGTCCCCCGTCTCGAAGGCGTCCAGGACGTCCCTCGACGACGTGCGGCCGCAGAGCACCCCGCAGTCCCGGGCGGGCACCGCGCGGATGTACACGGTCGTCCACGGCGACACCCTGTCCGCAATCGCGGACGCCGAGGAGGTCCGGGGCGGCTGGCGCGGGCTCTACGCCGCCAACCGGACGACCGTCGGCGACGACCCGGACCTCATCCTGCCGGGGCAGCGGCTCAGCCTCAACGGCCGGACGAGCGCCGCGCACCCCTCCGGCGGCGGCACACCCCGCGCGCAGAAGCCGAAGACCTCCCCGGACGCCCGCAAGGGCAGACCGGCCAAGCGCACGAAGGCCCGCGAGGCCGACGGCGGCAAGGCGAGGACCGGCCATTCACTCGTCGCACCCGTCGGCGCGGCCACCGGGACGCCGTATCACGCGACCGGATCCTCATGGTCGAAGGGCTACCACACGGGCGTGGACTTCCCCGTGCCCACCGGCACCTCCGTGAAGGCGGTGAAGGCGGGCGAGGTGGTCAGCGCGGGCTGGGGCGGCTCCTTCGGCTACCAGGTGGTCATCCGGCACGCCGACGGCCGCTACACGCAGTACGCCCACCTGTCGGCGATCTCCGTCCGGGACGGGCAGTCGGTGACCGGCGGCCAGCGCATCGGCCGTTCCGGCTCCACGGGCAACAGCACGGGCCCGCATCTGCACTTCGAGGTGCGGACGGGGCCCGGCTTCGGGACGGACGTCGACCCGCTGTCCTATCTGCGGGCCGGCGGCGTCAGGATTTGACCCGCTCCCGATGCCGGTCCACGACCGGCATCGGGACGAACAGACCTCCGTACAACGGGGTGTAGAACGACGCGGGCGCGTCCGGGTCGGACGGCTCCTCCCCGTAGGGGTCGTCCCCCGCGCCGACCGGAAGCGACACCGGCGCGGGCGCCGGCCGGTGGTCGCCGCCCTCCGCCGGACCGTCTCCGGGTCGCACGCTTTCCATGTCGAGCCGTACGCCGTCCAGCCGGATGTCGTCGAGCCGCACGCCGTCCAGCGGCGAGGCCGCCGCCTGCTCCGGCAGCCGGGGCGCGATCCCGCCCCGCGACGCGGCGCCCGACCGCGCGCTCTCGACCGCCGTGTCGAACGCCGCCGTGTCGAACGCCGCCTTGTCGACGGGCGGGGCGCCCGGCGTCTCGACGGCCGGGGCCGCGGTGACCGCGTCCCCGGTGGCCGGAACCGTGGTGGCCGCGGCCTCCGCGGGCTGTGCGTGGCTCGTCTGCAGGCGTTCCGTCGTGAGCAGGATCAGGCCGCCCGCCGCCACCACGCCGCAGCCCAGGGCGAGCGCGGTGCCCGTGCTGCCGTAACGGAAGGTCTCGCCGAACATGGTGATGCCGACGGCGGCCGCCACCACCGGGTTGACCACGGTCAGCGTGGCCAGCGGAGCCGCGAGGCCCGCACCGCGGTAGGACGCCTGCGACAGCAGCATGCCGGCCGTGGCCAGCACGCCGATCACGGCCAGCGAGGGGACGTCGGCCGCCGAGACGCCGTCGGTCCAGTCGACGGCGACGGTCTTGGTGAACACCGACGACATGCCGAACGCTATGCCGGACGCGGTCGCCAGCAGCATGCTGCGGACCGCGGGGTGCCGGTGCGCGGCGCGCCCGGCGATCATCAGGGTCACGACCGCGCCCGCGGTGACCACGGCCACCGCCACCCGCTGCGCGGTGGTCAGCGAATGCGCGTCGGACGCCCCGACCAGGGACAGCAGACCCGCCAGGCCCACGGTCGCCATGATCGCGCCGCGCCAGGCCGTCGCCCCGGCCCTGCGGCCGACGAACAGCGCCGCCATGGGCAGTGCGAACACGATGGTCAGCGCCCCCAGCGGCTGGACCAGGCTGAGCGGACCGTAGGCCAGCGCCACCACGTGCAGAAGTCCGCCGAGACCGTTCAGCGCCACCGCGGCCCACCAGCCCGGACGGCGCAGTGGGGCGTACTCCTCGTCGGGCGAGGTCACCGCGACCTGCTCCTGCACGATCGCCCCGGCCGCGTACGCGACAGCGGAGACGAGCGACAGGACCACGGAGAACGCGAGGGCGCTCATGAGCTGCTCCTCTGCGTGAGGCGGGGGCACCGGGCCCGACGCGGCGAACGGTCGTCATCCATACCGAACACGATGCCCTGTCGATCTGTTCCCGTCGTCGTCCCTGAGCACCCAATGAGTCCTACTACCGATGGAGTACGACGGGCCCGCCGTCCTCCCTCAGGCGGGTGACGGACCAGGGGCACCCCTGATCACCGACCCCGACACCCCCTGGTATGACTGCACTTCGTGACCCTCGACCCCGATCTCGCCGCGCTGCGCCCGCTCGGCGGCTTCTTCGCCCTGCACACCCAGGCGGAGGGCTCGCCGGGCCCGGCCGGCGTGCTGCCGACCCTTGCGCGGGCGTACCGCGAACCCGCCGACAGCGCATCACCGAGGGCCCCTGACGATCCCCTGACGTCCCGCGTCCGCGCGGTGGTACGGGCCCTGCGCGCCCCGGAGGACCGGATCGGCGCCTCCGTGGCTCACCAGGGGCTCGCGGCCCGTCTGTGGTCCGTCGCCCTGGGTTGCGCGGCGCTGTACGGGAGCGTCCCGGACCTCGCCCCGGAGCTGCTGCGCTGGGACCCGGACGGGTCCGCCCCGGACGACCTGTGGCTGACGCGGGTACGGGCCCGGCCGGGGAACGCGGCGACCGTCGCCCAGGTGGTCGTCGACGCTCACCTGGAGCCCCTCTGCGCGGCCCTGCGGGCCCGCTACCGCGTCGCGGAGGGCCTGTTGCGGGGCAACGCCGGGTCGGCTCTGGCCTCGACCGCCCGACTGCTGGAGCAGTGGGCGGGTGCGCACGGCCGCCCCGAGGTCGCCGCACGCGCGCGTGGCCTCACCGCCGACCTCTTCGCCCACCCCTATCTCGCGGATGCCGGCGTCCTCACCGGCGCCGCCTTCCGCCGCCGCAGCTGCTGCCTGTACTACCGGGCGCCGGGCGGGGGCCTGTGCGGCGACTGTTGCTTCACACGACCCCCGTGCACTTCCGCATGAGCCCCGTGTGAGTGACCATGAAAGGGAACCGGTCGCTGAGATGGGGGTTACGGGTGCGAGTGGGACTGCTGACCCGGGAGTTTCCCCCGGACGTGTACGGCGGCGCCGGCGTCCACGTCGAGTTCCTCGCCCGCGAGCTGCGGCAGCTGGTGGACCTCGACGTGCACTGCTGGGGCGAGGGCCGCACGGACGGCGTACAGCGCCACCGCCCCTGGTCGGCGCTCGACGGGGCCAACGACGCGCTGCGCACGTTCTCCGTGGACCTCGCCATGGCGGCGGCCCTGGAAGGCCGCGAACTCGTCCACTCGCACACCTGGTACGCCAACCTCGCCGGGCATCTCGCCCAGCAGCTGTACGGCGTTCCGCACGTCGTGACCGCGCACTCGCTGGAGCCGCTGCGGCCGTGGAAGGCCGAGCAGCTCGGCGGCGGCTACGCCCTGTCCAGCTGGGCCGAGCGGAGCGCCGTGGAGGCCGCCGACGCGGTGATCGCCGTCTCCGGCGCGATGCGCGCGGACATCCTCGCCTGCTACCCCTCGCTCGCCCCGGACCGGGTGCACGTGGTGCACAACGGCATCGACACCGCGCTCTACCGCCCCGACCGCGGCACCGACGCCCTGGCCCGGATCGGTCTGGACCCGGACCGCCCGTTCGTGCTGTTCGTCGGCCGGATCACCCGCCAGAAGGGCGTGCCGCACCTGCTGCGCGCCGTCCGGGACATCGACCCGGCGGCGCAGGTCGTGCTGTGCGCGGGCGCCCCCGACACCCCCGAGATCGACCAGGAGTTCCGGGACCTCTTCGCGCAGCTGAGCCGGGCCCGGGACGGCGTGCACTGGATCCCGAACATGCTGCCGCGTCCCGAGGTGATCCAGCTCCTCACCCATGCGGCCGTGTTCGTGTGCCCCTCCGTCTACGAGCCGCTCGGCATCGTCAACCTGGAGGCGATGGCGTGCGGCACGCCCGTCGTGGCGTCCCGGGTCGGCGGCATCCCGGAGGTCGTGGAGGACGGCGTGACCGGCACGCTCGTCTCCCTGGACGGCGGGGGCGAGGCCTTCGAGGCGGGCCTCGGCCGCGCCCTCGACGCCATCCTCGGCGATGCGGCGACGGCGCGTCGCATGGGGGAGGCGGGGCGGGCCCGGGCGGTCGGCGAGTTCGGCTGGGACGCCGTGGCCCGGCGTACCGTCGGACTGTACGAGGAGATCCTCAAACAGGCGTAGAGAGCCCCGCGCCGGGGCAGCCATGGGTATCAACCAGGGTGAGGGGAGCGGCCATGCGTCGTGGTGGGCCTTCGGTGCTCGGGATCGTGCTGGCGGGCGGTGAGGGCAAGCGACTGATGCCGTTGACCGCGGACCGCGCCAAACCGGCGGTCACCTTCGGCGGCACGTACCGGCTCGTGGATTTCGTGCTGTCCAATCTCGTCAACGCGGACGTCCTGCGCATCTGCGTGCTGACGCAGTACAAGTCGCACTCGCTGGACCGGCACATCACCACCACGTGGCGGATGTCGAGCCTGCTCGGCAACTACGTCACGCCGGTCCCGGCGCAGCAGCGGCTCGGCCCGCGCTGGTACCTCGGGAGCGCGGACGCCATCCTGCAGTCGCTGAACCTGATCTACGACGAGCGGCCCGAGTACGTGGCGGTGTTCGGCGCCGACCACGTCTACCGCATGGACCCGCGGCAGATGCTGGAGCAGCACATCGACAGCGGCGCGGGCGTGACCGTCGCCGGCATCCGCGTGCCGCGCGGTCAGTCCTCCTCGTTCGGGGTGATCACTCCGGGCTCGGACGGCCAGACGGTCGAGCGGTTCCTGGAGAAGCCCGCCGACCCGCCGGGGCTGGTGGACGACCCGGAGTCCGTGTTCGCGTCGATGGGCAACTACATCTTCACCACGAAGGCGCTGATCGAGGCCCTGCAGCGCGACTCCGAGGACGAACGGTCCGTGCACGACATGGGCGGCTCGATCCTGCCCCAGCTCACCGAGCGCGGCGAGGCCGGGCTGTACGACTTCCAGGACAACCACGTGCCCGGGGAGACGACCCGCGATCAGGGGTACTGGCGCGACGTCGGCACGCTGGACGCCTACTACGACGCCCATATGGACCTCATCGCCGAGCGGCCGGCGTTCAACCTGTACAACCGCACCTGGCCGATCTACACCCACTCGGGCCAGTTGTCCCCGGCGCGTTTCAACGCGGGCGGCATCGCCGGCGAGTCGATCATCAGTTCGGGATGCCTGATCCGTGGGCAGGTCACCCGGTCGGTGCTGTCCCCGGGTGTCGTGGTCGACCCGGGTGCGGTGGTGCAGGGCTCGATCCTGCACGACAACGTGCACATCGGGCGGGGTGCGGTGGTGCGTGGGGCGGTCCTGGACAAGAACGTCGAGGTCCCCCCGGGGGCGACCATCGGGGTGAACCCGGAGCGCGACGCGGAGCTGTACACGGTCTCGAAGGGCGGAGTGATCGCCCTGGGCAAGGGCCAGCTGGTCACGTAGCCGGCCCGGCGGGTCGGCGGTCGACGGTCGGTGCAGGCCGGTGCGTCTCGTGACACGGCGCGAGACGGGAACGTCACCGGATGTTAACTGTGCGTAGTGCGGTCGTACTTGACCGTAATCGCTGGTGAGAGGTTGACTGTTTTCTCACCCGACCGTGACGCGAGGCAAGCCCTTGACTGCTGATGACCTGCTGGCACCGCTGGACCTGGCGTTCTGGAACATCGAGTCCGCCGACCACCCCATGCACCTCGGGGCGCTCGGCCTCTTCTCGGCGCAGTCGCCCGCCGCCGCCGCGCACGCGGCCGATCTGCTCGCCGCGCGGGCGGCGGCGGTCCCCGGGCTGCGCATGCGGATCCGGGACGTGTGGCAGCCCCTCGCCTTCGGCGGCGCGGTGCGCGAACCCGACCCCGGCTTCGACCCCCTGCACCACGTCCGCCTGCACGAGCGCGCGGCCGACTTCCAGGCCGAGGCCGGCCGGCTCATGCAACGGCCTCTGGAGCGCGGCCGCCCGCCGTGGGAGGCGCACGTGCTGCCGGGCGAGGACGGCGTCTCCTTCGCCGTCCTCTTCAAGTTCCACCACGCCCTCGCCGACGGACTGCGCGCGCTGACCCTGGCCGCCGCGGTCCTGGACCCCATGGACATGCCCGCGCCGCGGCCGCGGCCCGCCCGGCCCGCCGCACCCCTGATCCCCGATGTGCGCAGGCTGCCCGGCCTGCTGCGCGGAGCGGTCTCCGAGGTGGGCCGCGCCCTCGACATCGGCGCTTCGGTCGCGGTGTCGGGCCTCGGCGTCCGCTCCAGCACCGCGCTCACCGCCGAGTCCACCGGCACCCGCCGCACCGCCGGCGTCGTCATCGACCTCGACGACGTGCACCGGGTCCGCAAGGTCGCCGGCGGCACCGTCAACGACGTGCTGATCGCGGTCGTGGCGGGAGCCCTGCGCCGCTGGCTCGACGAGCGCGGCGACGGCAGCGCCGGCGTGCGGCCCCGCGCGCTGATCCCCGTCTCCCAGCGCCGTCCGCGCAGCGCCCACCCCCGGGGCAACCGACTCTCCGGATACATGCTGCGGCTTCCGGTAGACGACCCGGACCCGCTCGGCCGGCTCGCCCACTGCCGCACCGCCATGGACCGCAACAAGGACGCGGGGCCCGGCCGCGGCGCGGGCGCCGTGGCCCTGCTCGCCGACCACGTCCCGGCGCTCGCCCACCGTCTCGGCGGGCCCGTGGTCGGTCAGGCCGCCCGGCTCTGGTTCGACATCCTCGTCACCAGCGTCCCGCTGCCCGGCTTCGGCCTGAGACTCGGCGGGAACCCGCTCGGCGAGGTCTTCCCGTACGCCCCCCTCGCCCGCGGTCAGGCCCTGGCGGTCGCCGTCTCGACGTATCGAGGCCGGGTCCACTACGGGCTGGTCGCCGACGCCGAGGCCGTCCCCGATCTCGACCGGTTCGCGCGCGCGCTGACCGCCGAGGTGGAGACGCTCATCACGGCCTGCGGCTCTTGACGGGAACGCGTTTGGAGGAGCGGCCCGGCGCTCCGTAAAATCCCCTGTTCGTAGGCGGGCGCGGTCGGAGCGCCGCACAGGTGAGCAGGGAAGCGGCAGCGCGATGACGGTGACAGAGGACGGCTCGGCGGCGATCGCGGAGGACGTCGTGGACGAGGTCGTGTACGGGCCCGGCGTCGACCCGGAGCGGCTCGCGGTGTGCCTCGCCGTGCTGGAGGAACTCGACGGGCTGGACGTCGACCACCCCGACGCGATCGCCGTGCGCCGGGCCACCGCCGGCGTCTACCGCACCGTGAAGCAGCGCCGCAGGCAGGAGCGCCGGGCCGCCAAGACCGCCCACGACAAGGCCGTCACCGAGGCCACCGCCACCGGCTCCGCCCAGCGCATCGACGACGAGACCGAGGGCATCCTGCCGTCGTCCGTCACGCAGGAGGGCGGGATCGCGGGGATACTCCAGCGGCCGCGCTCCTGCTACACCTGCAAGACCAGGTACGTCGAGGTCGACTACTTCTACCACCAGCTCTGTCAGGACTGTGCCGAGCTGAACCGCTCGCGCCGTGACGTCCACGCCGACCTCAGCGGCAAGCGGGCGCTGCTCACCGGCGGCCGCGCCAAGATCGGCATGTACATCGCCCTGCGGCTGCTGCGCGACGGCGCGCACACGACGATCACCACACGCTTCCCCAAGGACGCCATCCGCCGCTTCAAGGCCATGGACGACTCCGCCGACTGGATCGACCGTCTGGAGGTCGTCGGCATCGACCTGCGCGACCCGGCGCAGGCCGTGGCCCTCGCCGACCGGGTCGCCGAGGCGGGCCCGCTCGACATCCTCATCAACAACGCGACGCAGACCGTGCGCCGGCTGCCCTCCGCCTACGCCGCCCTGGTCGACGGCGAGAGCGCGCCGCTGCCGGCCGGCGAGCTCCCCGCCCACCACGTCATCGGCGCCTTCGGCTCCGGCGCGGTGGACGGCCTGGCCGCGCTGCCCGTCGGGATCAGCGGCATGGACGCCCAGCAGGTCGCCGACCTCGCCCTGGTCGCGGGCAACGCGAGCGTGGCCCGGCACCTCGACGGCACCGCGATCGACGCGGGCGGCCTGGTCCCCGACGTCGTCGACACCAACACCTGGGTGCAGACCATCGAGCAGATCTCCCCGGTGGAGCTCCTCGAGACCCAGCTGTGCAACTACACGGCGCCGTTCATCCTGATCAGCAAGCTCCGTCCGGCGATGGCCGACGCCGCCAGGAAGGCGACGAGCGGGCGGGCCTACGTCGTCAACGTCTCGGCGATGGAGGGCGTCTTCGGCCGCGGGTACAAGGGCGCCGGCCACCCGAACACGAACGCCGCCAAGGCCGCGATGAACATGGTGACGCGCACCAGCGCCCAGGAGATGTTCCAGAGCGACGGCATCCTGATGACCTCGGTCGACACCGGCTGGATCACCGACGAGCGCCCGCACTTCGACAAGCTGCGGCTCGCGGAGGAGGGGTTCCACGCGCCGCTCGACCTCGTCGACGGGGCGGCCCGCGTCTACGACCCGGTCGTGCGGGGCGAGGCGGGGGAGGACCTGTACGGGGTCTTCCTGAAGGACTACGCGCCGGGCAAGTGGTAGGAACCCCGGCCGGCGACCGGGACCCCGGATCGGCGGCAGGGGTCCCGGGCGGGTAGGGAAGCCCCGACGGTCGGACCGGCGCGGCGCGGTCGCGTCGGCCGGGGCGCGGGCGGCCGCCGGCCTTCAGGTCGCGAGGCGGGCCCTGCGCACCCGGGTGCCGCCGTCCACCAGCAGATCCGCGCCCGTGATCCACCGCGCCTCGTCCGACGCCAGCCACAGCACCGCCCTCGCCACGTCCTCCGGCTCGCCGATACGGGCCAGCGGCAGGCCGGCCGCGGTCTCCCGCTCTCCCGGCTCCCAGACGAACCGCGCCATCTCGGTGCGGACGAGGCCGGGGGAGACCGAGTTGACCCGGACCCGAGGGCCCAGCTCTCCCGCCAGCTGCTGGGTGAGGTGGAGCAGCGCCGCCTTGCTGGTGCCGTACGCGCCCACGCCGGGACCGGTGTGCGCGGCCCCCTCGGTGCAGACGTTGACCACCGTCCCGCCGTGCTCGCGCATCCAGCCGCGCCACGCGCACTGAACCAGCCGCAGCGGCGCCTCGACGTTGACGGCGAACGCCTCCCGCCAGAGCGCCGGATCGGCGTCCATGAGGGGGCCGTAGGGCTGGTTCGTCGCCGCGTTGTTGACCAGGACGTCGAGCCGGCCGAACGCGCGCAGGCACAGCCCGGTGAGTTCCTCGGGGTGGCCGGGGTCCACGACGCTCCCGGCCAGGCCGACGCCGTTCAGCTCGGCGGCGGCGCGCCGCACGTCGTCCGGGTCGCGTGCGCTCACGCACACCTGCGCCCCGGCGTCGGCGAGCGCCCGCGCCACGGCCAGGCCGATGCCCCGGGTGGCCCCGGTGACGACGGCGGCCAGACCGTGCAGACCGTACCGCCCGTGCGAGGACGTCATCGCCGTACCGTCTCACGACGGGCCGTCAGTCGACAGCCCCCAGACGGGAGTTGCGCGCCGCGACCAGCTCCAGCACGGTGCGCCAGTCCTCCAGGACGCCCGCGTCGAAGACGGTCGTCCGAGCGTCCTCGTCGGCCTGGCGCAGGCTCAGCAGATCGTCGTCGAGGGGGCCGCCGCGCCAGGGGTGCAGCCGGACGAGACGGGCGACCCGTCGTCCGAGCAGCGGTCCTACCGCGTCGGCGGCGAGCCCGGCCCGGCCGGCCGGGCCGGCGGGGCGCAGCAGATGCCCGACGGCGTGGACCAGCCCGGCGAGCTGGAGCTCCTTGTCCGCGGGCCGGCCGCGGCGCAGCAGCGCGGCCGTCCGCAGCGCGTGGTCGTGGAGGTCGGCTCCGGGAGCCGGGCCGTGCGCGGTGTCCCGTACACCCCGGCACGCGTACAGCAGGTCCATCAGCTCCTCGACGCTGCGCAGCTCCATGCGTCAGTCCTCCCGCGAGTCAGCCGTTGTGCACATCAGCAGACCATGGCCTGCCGACGATCGGGCGAACGGCGTCTGAACGACGCGCCGGATCGGCAGGGGTGTTCACCGCTGTACGCCGGACGGGTGAACCCAACCGGCGCATCTGGCGGCATAAGGGTTCAATTCACCTGCGGGGACATACGGGTGACTCGCCACGGTTACCCCAAATTTTCGGGCCCTATCGAGCGGTGCCCCGCTCATCTGGTTACGCTGTAGCCGACGGACAGCAGGACGGAGTGCCACCCACACCCATCGTCCGTCTGGGACAAGCCGGTTCACAACGGCCAGCTCTCCTGGGAGTCACCGACGCAACCGCGTCGTCATCGACTCCAGCCCTACCCGAGGGAGCGTCCAGCGCCGGACCGCAGAGTGGCCGGCACGCCCCGAGGGTGATCCGACACATAAGGAGTGCGCGGTGACACCGGAGAAGACGAATCGCGAACAGCGCCCCAAGGAACGCACGGAGCGCGCCGGCCGCCGACCTGGCGAGCTCGGCAGCCTCGACGTGTGGGCGCGCTCCGCCCCGATCCGCCTGGCGGGCTACGAGGACGACCTCGCCGAGCCGCACATCCTGCCCAGCGTGGACTGAACCCGCCCGCGGGACCCCTCGCGATCGCCGACGCATGGGCGTGCGCGCACCCGGCTCGCGCCCATGCAGCACACCGGCCTCACCCGTTCTTCGGCCTTACGGCCCTCCCTCGGGGCCCTGCGGTCGTCCGGCGCTGCCGCTGCGACTTCCGCTTCCGCTCAGTCCAGTGGCGCTGTCCGCCGCCACGGGCGCAGCGTCTCCATCTGCTCGGCCAGGCGCAGGAGTTCGCCCTCCGTACCCGGTCGGCCCACCAGTTGCACGGCGGTGGGAGCGCCGGACGGCAGCGTCCCGAACGGGACGGCCATCGCCGGCCAGCCGGTCAGGTTCCACGGCGGAGTCAGCGGCGAGTAGTTCGTGTTCACCAGGACGTTGCGCAGCCAGCCCCGCTCGTGCCACGGCGCCGCCTTCGGCGAGCGTCGCGCCAGCGCCGGAGTGAGCAGCACGTCGTACCGGGCGAAGAACGGCTCCAGACGCCTGCGCAGCTCCTCCCGGGCCGTACCGCCGCGCACCCCGCTCAGGAAGCGCCGCCCGACGGCCGCGTGGACCCGGGTGCGCCGGGCCAGCAGCCGGGCGTCCAGGCCGGCGGCGTCCACGGCCGTGCCCGCCGTCCAGTGCGCGAGCGACGTGACCCCCAGCGACAGCGGATACGGGGGCTCGGCCCGCTCCACGTGGTGTCCCGCCCGCACGAGCACCCCGGCCGCCTCCCGGGCCGCTTCCGTGTACGGCCTGCTCACCGTGACGCCGGCCAGCGGACTGCGGACGGAGACGGCGACCTTGAGCGCGCCGGGCTCCAGGCGTCCCGCGATCGCGGAGCCGGCCAGAACGGACAGCATCAGCCGCGCGTCCTCGACGGTCGTCGCCAGCGGGCCGTTCTCCGACATCCCGAACCAGTCGCCCTCGCCGATCCCGGCCGGCACCACCCCGTGCCCCGGCTTGATCGTCACCAGTCCGCAGTTGGCGGCCGGGATGCGCAGAGAGCCCATCCCGTCGTTGCCGAGCGCGATCGGCGTCATCCCGGCGGCGACCGCGGCCGCGCTGCCGCCGGAGGAGCCGCCCGCGGTGCGGGAGGTGTCCCACGGATTGCGGGCCGTGCCGTGCACGCCCTCCGTGGTGCCGAAGACACACAGCTCGGGCACCTGGGTCAGGCCGACGACCACCGCGCCGGCCGCCCGCAGCCGGGCCACGGTGACATGGTCGGCGTCGGCCGGCGCGTCCGGCGTCGCGGCCGAGCCGACCCGCGTCGGCTCGCCCCGCACGCCGAGGTTGTCCTTGACCGCCAACGGCACCCCGGCCAACGGCAGTTCGGCCAGATCCGGCCGGGCGGCCACCTCGTCCGCCTCGGTCAGCGCGGCCGCGGCGCGCACGACGCGGAACGCCCCGATCCGCCCGTCCAGCCGCTCGATCCGCGCGAGATGCTCGGCCACCACCTCCCGGGGGGTGACCTCCTTCGCGCGTACGGCGGCGGCGATCTCGGCGGCGGTCCGACCGACCCAGTTGGTCACGGCAGCTCCTCGGGGTGTCCACTACTCGCGAGTACGTGGGAGAACTCTGCCCCGCCGAGCCCCTCGCGTCGACCTCGCGTGCGGGGCGCGGCGCCGGCCCCGCCGCCCTCGCTCCTGGCCGGCGACGAGCCACCGGCCGCGGCTCAGGAGTTCACCTGCGCCCTGAGCCATTCCTCCACCTCGCCCACATGGGCGGCGGCCGCCGCGCGGGCGGCCTCCGGGTCGCGGGCGACGAGCGCGCGGTGGATCGCGGCGTGCTCGCGGCGCGTGCGGGCGAAAGCGCCTTCCTCCTGGTAGCCCCGCCACACCCGGGCCCGGAAGGTCCGCGAGGAGAGGCCCTCCAGGATCGCCGCCATCGTCTCGTTGCCGGCGGCCGACGCGATCGCCCGGTGGAAGGCCAGGTCGTGCGCGAGGATCTCCTCCGGGTCGTCCGTGGCGTTCATCGCCGCGAGGTGCTCCCCGACGAGGTCCAACTGCTCCGGGGTGATCCGGGCCGCGGCCAGGGCGGCGGCCGTCGACTCCAGGATCCGCCGGATCTCCAGCAGCTCCACCAGCCGCGGCCCGCGTGAGAGGTCGGCGACCACGCCGAAGGTCTCCAGCAGGTCCCCGGCCTGGAGCTGGGTGACGTAGATGCCGGAGCCGTGCCGGGCCTCCAGCACGCCCAGGACCGTGAGCGCCCGGATCGCCTCGCGCACCGAACTGCGGGAGATGCCCAGCTGGGCCGCGAGATCCCGCTCGGTCGGCAGCCGCTGGCCGGGCTCCAGCAGACCCTCGCCGATCATCGCCTTGATCCGCTCGATGGCGCGCTGCGTCACGGTGCCCTTCGGGGCGGCTGTCCCGCCGGGCGGGGTCTCTTCCACGTGCCTCTCCTGTCGCCGTGCGCCGCGGCCCGGTCCCGCAGTGGTCGGACCACTTGAGCCGTGAACCTGGTGAAAAGGCTAGTCGGGGGGTGTTGCCGCACGGAAGTGGTCTGATAAATATGCGGCAGCAAGCGTATCGACCCGTCCGAGGACCCGGCCCACGGAGCCGGTGCGACCCCGATGCGGGCACGATGCGCAGGGCGAGTGCGCCCCGCACCTGCCCCGGCGGCGGTCTGCGGGCCGCCGACCTCGAAAGCCGGAAGGAGAAGGCGGCGTGAGCGACTTCGAAGGGCTGACGGCCCTGGTGACGGGTGGCGCCTCCGGGATCGGCCGGGCCACCGCGCAGCTGCTGGCCGAGCGCGGCGCCCGGGTCGCCGTCCTCGACCTCGACCCGTCGGGCGTCGAGAAGCCGCTGCTCGGCTACCGGGCCGACGTCGGCGACGACGTCGGCGTGCGCGAGGCGGTCGCGGCCGCCGTCGCCGACCTCGGCGGGCTCGACGTGCTGGTCAACAACGCGGGCATCGGCGCCCAGGGCACCGTCGAGGACAACGACGACGCCGAGTGGCACCGTGTCCTGGACGTCAACGTCGTCGGCATGGTCCGCACCTCCCGCGCGGCCCTGCCGCACCTGCGGCGCTCCCCGCACGCGGCCGTCGTCAACACCTGCTCCATCGCCGCCACCGCGGGCCTCCCGCAGCGCGCCCTCTACAGCGCGACCAAGGGCGCGGTGCACGCGTTGACCCTGGCCATGGCCGCCGACCACGTCCGTGAGGGCATCCGCGTCAACTGCGTCAACCCCGGCACCGCCGACACCCCGTGGGTCGGCCGGCTGCTCGACTCGGCCGACGACCCGGCCGCCGAACGCGCCGCCCTGGAGGCCCGCCAGCCCACCGGCCGGCTGGTCAGCGCGGCCGAGGTCGCCGGCGCGATCGCCTACCTGGCGAGCCCGCTGTCCGGCGCCACCACGGGAACCGCGCTCGCCGTCGACGGCGGCATGCAGGGCCTGCGGTTGCGCCCGGCGGGCCCGCGGTGACCGGCCTCGGCCGCAGCGCCGTCCAGGTCAGCGCCCTCGGCCTCGGCGCCGCCCCCCTCGCCAACCTCTACGCCGAAGTCACCGACGCCCAGGCGCACGACACCGTGAGCGCCGCCTGGCGGCGGGGCGTGCGCTACTTCGACACCGCGCCGCACTACGGCCTCGGACTGTCCGAACGGCGACTGGGCGCCGCCCTGCGGGACTTCCCCCGGGCGCGGTACACGGTCTCCACCAAGGTGGGCCGTCGGCTGGAGCCCGTGCGTCGGCCGGACGGCGACGACCTGGCCAACGGCTTCGCGGTGCCCGCCACCCACCGCCGGGTGTGGGACTTCAGCGCCGACGGCGTGCGCCGCTCCCTGGAGGCGTCGCTCGAACGGCTCGGCCTCGACCGCGTCGACGTCGTCTACCTCCACGACCCCGACGACCACGCCGAGCAGGCCTTCCGCGAGGGCTATCCCGCCCTGGAGGAACTGCGCTCGCAGGGCGTGGTGGGCGCGATCGGCGCCGGCATGAACCAGACGGAGATGCTCACCCGCTTCGTCCGCGACAC
This sequence comes from Streptomyces sp. NPDC058291, assembly GCF_042880855.1. Lineage (NCBI taxonomy): Bacteria > Bacillati > Actinomycetota > Actinomycetes > Kitasatosporales > Streptomycetaceae > Streptomyces > Streptomyces sp. NPDC058291. The sequence goes on along the minus strand of NZ_JBHVYK010000091.1, from coordinate 14,036 downwards.
CGACGTCGACGTGGTGCTGTGCGCCGGCCGGTACACGCTGCTCGACCAGCGGGCCGGCGACGACCTGCTGCCCGCGGCCCTGCGGCGGGGCGTCTCGGTGGTGGTCGGCGGCGCCTTCAACTCGGGCCTGCTGGCCGACCCACGACCCGGCGCGACGTACGACTACGCCCGGGCGCCCGCCGAGCTGCTGCACAGGGCCCTGCGCATGAAGGAGGCCGCCGCCCGGCACGGCGTCACCCTGCGCGCCGCCGCACTGGCCTTCTGCGCCGCCCATCCGGCGGTCGCGAGCGTCCTCGTCGGCGCCCGCTCGGCCGCCGAGGCCGAGGACTGCGCCGAGCAGTTCGCCGCCCCCGTCCCCGCCGCGCTCTGGGAGGAGCTGCGCGAGAGCGGACTGCTGCCCGTGAAGGAGCCGTCATGAGGGTCGCCCTGCACACCAAGGTGCGCGCGGACCGGATCGCCGCGTACGAGGCCGCGCACCGCGAGGTGCCGGTCGAGCTCACCGACGCCATCCGCGCCGCAGGCGCCACCGGCTGGACGATCTGGCGCAGCGGGACGGACCTGTTCCACGTCCTGGAATGCGAGGACTACGCCCGGCTCCTCGCCGAGCTGGAGAAGCTGCCGGTCAACGTGGGCTGGCAGGCCCGCATGGCCGAGCTGCTCGCCGTGCCGCACGACTACTCCGACGGGGGCGCCGACGCGGGCCTGCCCGTCGTCTGGGAACTGCCGTGACCGTGGCGGAGCTGCCGGGACTCACCACCCTGGGCGAACTGCCAGGACTCGCGCCCTTGGGCGAGCTGCCGTGACCGACGACCGTGGGGGAGCTGCGGTGATCGTCGGCCGTGGGGGAGCTGCCGTGACCGACGGCCGTGGGCGAGCTGCCGTGACCGCCGGGGAGCCGCGATGACCGTCGACGCGCACCACCACGTGTGGGACCTGTCCGTGCGGGACCAGGACTGGATCGCCGAGGACAGTCCGCTGCGACGGGACTTCCGCGTCGAGGACCTGGCGGCCGAGGCCCGCGCGGCCGGGGTCGACCGCACGGTCCTCGTCCAGACGGTCACCGTGGCCGAGGAGACCCCCGAGTTCCTCACCCTGGCGGACGCGCACGCGTTGATCGCGGGGGTGGTCGGCTGGACCGACCTCACCCGCCCGGACGTCGCCGACGAACTGGCCCGGCTGCGCGAGCTGCCCGGCGGCCGCTTCCTCAAGGGCGTCCGGCACCAGGTCCAGGGCGAGCCGGACCCGCGGTGGCTGCTGCGGGCGGACGTGCGGCGGGGGCTCACCGCCGTCGCCGACGCCGGACTGGTCTACGACCTGGTGGTCCTGCCCCACCAGCTGCCTGCCTGCGCCGAGGCGGCCGCCGCGCTGCCCGGGCTCACCTTCGTCCTGGACCACTTGGGCAAGCCGCCCGTCGCGGCCGGCGTGCTGCGGCCCTGGGCCTCGGACGTCACGGCCCTCGCCGCCCTGCCCAACACGGTCTGCAAGCTCTCCGGCATGGTCACCGAGGCCGCCCCCGGGTCCTGGAGCACCGACGACCTGCGCCCGTACGCCGACGTCGTGCTGCAGGCCTTCGGACCGGACCGGCTGATGTTCGGCTCGGACTGGCCGGTGTGCACGCCCGCCGCCTCGTACGCGCAAGTCCTCGACCTCGCACGGAAGTTGACGGACGCCCGCGAGCACCAGCAGATCTTCGAGACGACCGCCACGCGGGTCTACGGCCTCTGAGCCCCCGCCAGCCGGGTCGGCGGCAGGTACTCGCGGACATACGTCCGCTGCCACCACGCGCCCGTCTCCCGCAGCTCCCGCCGGGTCGAGTACCGGTAGCGGAACAGGCGGGCGCGGATGTGCCGCGGGGGCCGGTCGGGCGGGAACGGGGAGCGGCGCAGCAGCCTCAGCGTGTCGCGGTCGTTCTCCAGCAGCAGTTCCACGAAGGCGGCGAACCACGCTCCGGCGTACGCCGGGGAGAGCGCCGCGAACCACATCATCCAGTCCAGCCGCAGATGGTAGGGGGCGAACTGGCGCGGCCGACGCCGGGGATCGCCCGGCTTGCCCCGGAACTCGTACTCCCGCCAGTCGGAGTCCTCGCGCGGCACGTCCTCCAGCGTGCCCTCGACGACCACCTCGTAGCGGACCCGGCTGACGCTGCCGAACGCGCCGTAGGTGTTGACCAGGTGCAGCGGATCGAAGGAGCGGTTCATCACCTGGCGGCGGGAGAGCATGTTGACCACCGGGCGGTGGCTCAGGAACAGCAGCAGCGCGGCCGTGGCGCAGACCACGACCTCGAACCACACGGGTGCGGCCGGGGCGGTCCGGTGACCGTCGCCGCCGGGCAGGGCGAGCGCGGGCACGGCCAGCACGACGGTGATCCAGTTCAGCCACGCGAAGTTGCCCGACAGCACCAGCCACAGCTGGGTGGCGATCATCAGGGACGCGGCCGCCGTCGCGATCGGCTGCGGGGTGAACAGCAGGAACGGCACGACGAGTTGCGTGAGGTGGTTGGCGGCCGCCTCGACGCGGTGCAGGGGTTTCGGCAGCCGGTGGAACCGCCGGCTCAGCGGGCCGGGCATGGGCTGGGTCTCGTGGTGGTGGTAGAGGCACGTCAACTTCCGCCAGCAGGCGTCGCCCCGCATCTTGATCAGGCCCGCGCCGAACTCGACCCGGAACAGGATCCAGCGCAGCAGGAAGAGCACCAGGACCGGCGGCCCCACCTCGTCGTTGCCGAGGAACACGGCGAGGAAGCCGGTCTCCAGCAGCAGGGACTCCCAGCCGAACCCGTACCAGGTCTGGCCCACGTTGACGATCGACAGGTACAGCGCCCACGGCAGCAGCCACAGCGCCATCGCCGCCCAGAGCGGCACGAGGGCGTCCACTCCGGCCAGCAGCGCCGCCGACACCGCGCAGCCCGTCCAGGCGCAGGATGCGAACAGCCGGTCGGAGTAGCGCAGTTGGAACAGGCTGGGCGCCCTCCGGAAGGGCGTTTGCGCCACGAACCGGGGGACCGGCAGCATGCCGCGCTCGCCGAGCAGCGGGCGGAACTGCAGGACCGCCGTCAGGAACGCGACCAGGTACACGCCGGCCAGGCCCCGCTGGAAGACCAGCCGGCTGAGCCAGTACTCGGGTGCGATGAACCATTCCACGGCCGTGCGCTCCTCCTCTCCGCCGTGGGCCACGCTCCGTGTTCATGTCCTCCGCTTGCGTGACCGTGGCGGGTGCGGCAGACAATAGTGGGCGAATCCCCTTTCAGGGGCGGACCGAGTCGATGCGGGAGAACGTGGTGCGACTACCCACTGCCCCTCTCCTCACCGCCTGTGCGCTCTCGGCGGCGCTCATCGTCGCCGGCCGCGGCGGTGAAGGAGCCAAGTACACGATGCCGGGCCCCGAGGCCGTCTTCCCGGCGGCACAGGGCCGGGTCCTGTTCGCCGACCCCCTCACAGACCTCTCCGACACCGGCTCCGACCCGGCCCCGGACCCGGGCGACGACCCCGATCCCGGCTCCGACCCCGATCCCGGCTCCGGCCTCGACCGCGGCGCCGAGCCCGGCGCCATCGGCCCCGAGTCCGTCCCCGAGGTCCCCGACCTGCCCGACGGCGGCGGGCTGATCCCCGACGGACCCGACGAGTCCGTCGGGCTCGACCCGTCCGATCCCATCTTCGGCAGCCCTGCCGACACCGTCCTCGGCTGACCGTGGCCGCGGGCGCACGCCCCCCGGTCGAAGAATCGGGCAAACCCTGGCAAGGTGGCCCCATGGCTGATCGGGGAGCGAGCGCCCTGTCACTCCCGGACGACTGGCCCGCCCACCCGGATCCGATCCTGGCGCTCAACCGCATGGGCAGCTTCGACTGGGACCTGGACTCGGGGCTGTTCCACATGGACGCCCGAGCCCACGAGATCTTCGACCTACGTCCCGACGAATACGACGGCGACCCGGCCTCGCTCGCCGTGCGGCTCCCGCCGAACGAGGCCATCCGGCTGGACGCCCTGGTCGCCCAGGCGATCAAGGACGGCAGCGAGAACTACGGCGCCTACTTCCGCACGCGGCTGCGCGGCGGCGCCCTGCGCTGGACCCACACCCAGGGCTACATCCGGCGCGACGACACCGGCCGCCCGCGCCGCATCGTCGGCATCGTGCGCGACGCGACCGACGAGATCGGCGACCTCGCCGCCCGACGCGACGAAGACGCCCTGGACGACGCGCGCCGCGAGCAGACCAACGTCGTCCAGCTCACCACGGCGGCCCTGGCGCACGCCCGTACCGTGCAGGACGTCATCGACGTCCTCAAAGACACCCAGGGCCTCACGCACCTGGGGGCCACCAGTCTGGTCATGGGGCTGGTCGAGGCCGGGCGCATCCGGCTGATCGCCGAGGGACCCGAGGGCAGCTTCGTGCCCGGCACGCTCGTCACCCGGATCGACGAGCCGTACCCGATGAGCGAGGTCGTGCGCACCCTCACCCCCCGCTTCATCGAGTCGCCGGACGAGTTCGCCCGCGGCTACCCCGTGCTGTGGCCGCACCTCACCGACCTGAGGATCACCTCGGCGGCCTATCTGCCGCTCATCGTGCAGGCCAGCCCGATCGGGGCCATGGGCCTGCTCTACAGCGACCGGCGCGGCTTCACGCCCGAGGAGCGCAACATCCTCGTCGCCCTCGGCAGCAGCATCGCGCAGAGTCTGCAACGGGCCATGTTCTACGAGGAGGAGAAGGACATCGCGCAGGGCCTCCAGCAGGCCATGCTGCCGCGCACCATCCCCAGCGTGCCCGGCGCCGACGTCGCCGTCCGCTACCGCGCCGCCACCATCGGCGGCTCGCTCGGCCGCGACATCGGCGGCGACTGGTACGACCTGATCCCCCTGCCCGGCGGCCGCGTCGGCGCCGTCATCGGCGACGTCCAGGGGCACGACACGCACGCGGCGGCCGTCATGGGCCAGCTGCGCATCGTGCTCAGGGCCTACGCGGCCGAGGGGCACACCCCGGCCACCGTGATGGCCCGCGCCTCCGTCTTCCTGCACGAACTCGACACCGACCGCTTCGCCACCTGCCTGTACGCGGAGGCCGATCTGACCACCGGGGTCGTCCAGGTGGTGCGCGCCGGGCACATCGACCCCCTGCTGCGCGACCCCGACGGCGCCTGCCGGCGCGTCGCGGTGCCCGGCGGGCTGCCGCTCGGCCTGTCCGCCGAGTTCGGCAGCCTGGAGTACCCCGTCGGCACCGTCGAACTCGATCCCGGCCACACGCTGCTGCTGTGCACCGACGGGCTCGTCGAGCAGCCCGGGGCCGACCTCGACGACGGCATGCTCGCCCTCGCCGCCTTCATCTCCGCCGGCCCCGACGACGTGCGCAGACTCGCCGACCAGCTCATCGAGGTCGCCGAGGAGCGCGGTGGCGACGACGACGTGGCCCTGCTCCTGCTGCGCCGGCGCGGCCCGGACGGCGCCCAGGCCGGCAACCGGCTCCAGCAACATGTGGCGCCGGGCGATCCGGAGGCCCTCGCCGAGGCCCGGCACATGATCCGTGCCGCGGTCCGCGCCTGGGGCGGCCGGGACCGCTCCGACGAGGTCGAGCTCGTCGCGGACGAACTGATCACCAACGCGCTCATGCACACCGAGGGCGCGGCGATCGTCACGCTGCGGGCGCTCACCGGCGGCGAGCGCCGGCTGCGCGTCGAGGTCGAGGACTCCTCCAGCGCCCTGCCGCGCCGCCGCGAGGCGGGCGAGTCCGGCGTCTCCGGGCGCGGCCTGATGCTGGTGGACCTGCTCGCCGACGCGTGGGGAGTGGAGGCGCGCGGCGGCGGCAAGTGCGTGTGGTGCGAGTTCGGAGTCCCGGCGACGGAACGGCCCTGATCGCGCACCGCACCGGACGCGCACCCGG
>NZ_JBHVYK010000091.1:0-8071 GCF_042880855.1 Streptomyces sp. NPDC058291 | reverse complement strand
GTACACCGGGCCGGCCACGCACCCGTACGACCGCGCACCCGGTACACCGGGCCGGCCACGCACCCGTACGACCGCGCACCCGGTACACCGGGCCGGCCACGCACCCGTACGACCGCGCACCCGGTACACCGGGCCGGGCACGCACCCGTACGACCGCGCACCCGGTACACCGGGCCGGGCACGCACCCGGACGACCGCGCACCGCGAGGCGATGTCCGTCCCGGGTGGCACTCTGGACGTATGCCGGAACTGCCCGAGGTCGAAGCGTTGAAGGACTTCCTGGCCGAGCATGTCGTCGGCCACGAGATCGTGCGCGTGCTGCCCGTCGCGATCAGCGTGCTGAAGACGTACGACCCGCCCGTCACGGCCCTGGAGGGCCGCCAGGTCGCCGCCGTGGGCCGGTACGGCAAGTTCCTCGACCTGGCGACCGGCGACGGCCCGCACCTGGTCGCCCACCTGGCCCGCGCCGGCTGGCTGCACTGGAAGGAACGCCTCCCGGACGGCCCGCCCCGCCCCGGCAAGGGCCCCCTCGCGCTGCGGGTGGCCCTGGAGACGGGCGAGGGCTTCGACCTCACCGAGGCCGGCACCCAGAAGCGGCTCGCGGTGTACGTGGTGCGCGATCCGCAGGAGGTCCCCGGCGTCGCCCGCCTCGGGCCCGACCCGCTCGCCGACGACTTCGACGAGGCCCGCTTCACCGCGCTGCTGGCGGGCGAGCGGCGCCGGCTCAAGGGCGCCCTGCGCGATCAGAGCCTGATCGCGGGCGTCGGCAACGCCTACAGCGACGAGATCCTGCACGTGGCGAGGATGTCCCCGTTCAAACTGGCCTCGTCCCTCACCCCGGAGGAGACCCACACCCTCTACGAGGCGCTGCGCACGACGCTCACCGAGGCGGTCGACCGCTCGCGGGGGCTGGCGGCGGGGCGTCTGAAGGCCGAGAAGAAGAGCGGCCTGCGCGTCCACGGCCGCACCGGCGAGCCCTGCCCGGTGTGCGGCGACACGGTGAGGGAGGTCTCGTTCAGCGATTCCTCGCTGCAGTACTGCCCCACCTGCCAGACGGGCGGCAAGCCGCTGGCGGACCGGAGGATGTCGCGGCTGCTGAAGTGACCGGGAGCGGTCCTCCGCGGCCGGGACGGCCCCCTGCGCGGGGCGTCCGCGTCAGTGGGCCTTCAGCGTCACCAGGTGCTCGCCGGTCGCCGTGCGCAGTTCGTAGGCGACGATCTCGTCGGGGTGCCAGGCGGCCGCGCCCTGGACGGTGTTGGGGCGGGCGTCGTGCCGGGGCACGGTCCAGGTGGTGACGGTCTGCTCGGAGCCGTCGGCGCCGATGGCGATCAGGCGGCACGAGCGGGGGCCCGCACCGTCCTTGACCTGCAGCTCCACATGGCTGCCCCACACCTCGTCCTCGGTGGTGACCTGCGCCCACACGCCGGACTTCTCGTCCGTGGCGGTGACCCGCACGGCGTCGTCACCGTCGCTGCCGTCGCCGCCCCCGCCCGCCACCATGGCGAGCACCGGAGCGGCCAGGGCGACGACCACCGATGCGGCCACCGCGTACAGCACCCGTCGGCGCACGGCCCGGTGGCGGACCGCCACCTCGGCGAGCAACCGGTCCAGCAGCTGCGGGCCGGGGCCGGCGAAGGGGTGCACGGCGCGCGGGGTGGCGCGCCGGTAGAGCATCATCTGACGTGCGGTGGGGCCGAACTCGGTGACCTGTGCCGCACACTGAGGACACTCCATGAGGTGGTCCTCGAAGCGGAAGGCTTCCGCTTCGTCCAGCACGCCGAGCGCGTACGCGCCGACGTCGCGATGCCTTTCCAGGGACCTCATGCCGAAACCTCGTGCCGTTGAGTGCCAGTGGGGTTACTCGTTGCTCCCACCGGTACGCACCCGGCCGCCGAATCACTCAAGCCGCGTACCGAATCGTGACCCACACATTCGGAGCGGTCGGCCTCGCGGATTGGTGTGAATCTAAAAAAGATGAATCGCCAGATGCCCCAGCGGCAGTCCGAGCTGCCAGGCGGGCGTCCAGACCTTCGGTCCCTCGTCCTCGCCGACCGGCGAACCGCCCGGCGCCGCGTCGAGATCGGGGGCGAGCAGCTCGGTCTCCTCCAGCCAGCGCCAGGCCGCGGCCGCGAGTTCGAGGTCGGGTGAGGGACCTTCCAACCGGGCTGCCTCGGCTCTCAGTTGAGACATACGTGCGTCGACCCAGTCCTGCCACGGCTGGTCGTACGCCGTGAGCGAAAGCCAGGTCTCCAACTGGGTGACGACCCGGATCCCGGGCAGCTCCCCGTCGGTGTCGGACAGGAAGATCGTCAACGCCAGGGCGTCGCGCCCGGCGCGGAACTCGAAGGACGTCGGCGGCATCAGATCGCCGGTCCGCAGCAGTTCGTCGGCGATGTACTCGGCGTACAGCCAGGCCATGGGGACGGTGAGCCCACCGCCGCCGGTGCCGTCCGTGCTCTGGTGACCTCGGTGCAGCATCCCTTCCTGCCTTCCTCCGGTGCTTGCGTGTCGCCGCTGCCGGGACCTCGGTCCGGAACACGGATAAGGACACCCGATTACCCCAAGGGGGTCCTCGGCAAGGCGCTTTACGGAGGCTTGACCGTACTGTGGGTTTCAGCGCAGGTCGGCCGCGTATCCCGGAAGCACCCGACGCAGGGCGCGCAGCGCGTAGTAGGCGCGCGACTTCACGGTACCGGGCGGAATGCCGAGCGCCTGGGCGGCCTCCGCCACACTCGCCCCGCGGAAATACACCAGCACCAGGACGTCGCGGTGTTCGGGAGTGAGTGTCTTCACAGCCTCGCGCACGTCGAGGGCGGCGGCCGCCCGCTCGGCGTGGTCGGCGCAGACGGGCGCGTTCTCCAGCACGGCGTCCCCGACCTCGGGCGGCCTCGCCTGCCGGGCCCGCCGCGCGTCGATCGCGAGCCGCCGGCCCACGGTGAGCAGCCAGGGCCGCACCGAGTCGAAGGCGTCGGCGCGCAGCGCCTCGGGGTGCTGCCAGGCGCGCACCAGGGTCTCCTGCACCAGGTCCTCGGCGCGCTGGCGGTCGCCGTCGCACAGGCGCAGCAGCAGCGCGAACAGCGGCCGGCCGTGGTCGCGCTGCAATGCGGCGAGTTCGTGCTCGGCGGTCGTCGTCCTGGCGTTGAGGGCGGTTCCGGCGGTCATGGGCGTATGGCACCGCAAGGGGCCGGATCGGGACAGGGGGCGCACAGGGCTCTGCGGCGGACGGTCGATCGCGTCGACGAACGGTTCGACGAACGGTCCGGGCTACGCCGATCGCGGGCATCGGCCCTGGCCGAAGGGAGTGCCGGTGCCGTCCATCGCCGTCGATGGATTAGTAGTGATACGTGCGTAAATATGACAACCCATGTGAAACGGGGTGATCCGGTGCTCGCCCGCAGACACCAGGTGTCCCTGGCCCTGACGGCCCTGCTCACCACGGCCGCCGCCTGCCAGGCCAGGGATCACGGGCCCGCCGACCGGCCCGGACGGGCGGCGCCGCCCGCCGCCCGCGGCTTCACCCTCGTGGCCTCCGGCGACATCCTCCCGCACGCCACCGTCATCGACCGCGCCCGCTTCGACGCCGGCGGCACGGGCTACGACTTCCGCCCCATGCTCGAGGGTGCCGAGCCCGTCGTCTCCGCCGCGGACCTGGCGCTGTGTCACCTGAACACGGTCTACGGCGCGGACGGCGACTCCACCGCCCCGCCCCTCGCGTCCCCGCCCGAGATCGCCGCGGCGCTCGCGGCCACCGGCTACGACGGCTGCTCCACCGCCTCCGGCCACAGCCTGGACGACGGCGCCGCCGGCGTACGGCGCACCCTCGACGCGCTGGACGCCGCCGGTGTGCGGCACGCGGGCACCGCGCGCACCGAGGCCGAGGGCAACGCGATCACCCTCCTGCGCGCGGGACCGGCGAACGTCGCCCACCTCGCCTACACCCAGGACACCGGCGGCCGCCCCCTGCCGCCGGGACAGCCCTGGGCCGTCGGCCTCGCCGACCAGGACCGGATCCTCGCCGACGCCCGGGCCGCGCGGAAGGCGGGCGCCGACGTGGTCGTGGTCTCGTTGCACTGGGGCACCGAATGGCAGGACGCCCCGGACGACCGCCAGGTCGCCCTGGCCCGCGCCCTCACCGCCTCCCGCACGGACGGCCGCCCCGACATCGACCTGATCATCGGCTCCAGCGCCCACGTCCCCCAGCCGTACGAGAAGGTCAACGGCACCTGGGTGGTCTACGGGCTCGGCGACCAGATCGCGGGCGAGATGTTCAACCGGCAGGGCCTGCAGGACGCGCGCGGCGCCCAGTCGACCGTGGCCCGCTTCACCTTCGCCCGCCCGGCCCGGCCCGGCGGCCGCTGGGAGGTGCGCAGGGCCGAGTTCCTGCCCCAGATGTTCGACATCGACGCGGGCCGGGTGGTCGACCTCGACCAGGCCCTCGCCCAGGGCGCCGGGGTGGCGGGCGTCCGCGACCGGATCAGGGACGTCACCCTCAGCCGGGACGCGGCCGCCGCCGGGTTGGTGTCGGGGGAGCGGTGACCCCTGAAGGCGAGGTCCCCGGCGGCACCCACAGCGCCCGCTGTACCCGCTGGACTGACAGCGCCCGCTGGACCCGCAGCGCCCGTGGCACCCGCGGCGCGTGCCGTGGGCGTTACGGCACCACCGTCACCGGCCAGCGCCCCGCCTTCACCAGCCGCACCGCGACCGACCCCACGATCCGGTGCCCGGCCTGCTCGGACGCCCCCACCACCACCGCGTCCGCCTTGAGCTGGTCCGCGGCCTTCACCAGACCGCCGAACGGATCGCCGGGAAAGGTGTGGAACTCCCAGCGCACGTCGAATATCCCCCGGGTCCGCTCGGTGGCCTCCCGGATCTGCGCGACCAGGTCCTCGGCGATCGCGTCCGTCGTCTCCGCGACCGGCGCCCCGAGCGCCGCGCCCGCCACCGGAACCGGCTGCACGTACACCACCGCGAGCAGTGCGTGCTGGCGGCGGGCCAGACCGCCGGCGTAGGCCGCGGCGCGCAGCGAGGATTCCGAGCCGTCCACCCCGACGAGGATGACCTTGGGGCCGTCCGTGCCCCGCTCGAACTGGTGGGCCGGCTGCTGCGCGTGCTGTTCCGTCACGGCCAGAGGCTATCGGAAGCCCCTGGTCCGGCTCGGGCGCGGTCCGTTCGACGGGCGGCCCGCCCAGGTGTTCCTAGAGTCGAGTCATGAGTGCCCCCGCGGGGACCGCCACGGCCGAGGGCGCTGCGCACCCCGCAACGGCGGCCAGCTCGGCACGGCGTACTCCGAGCTGACCGACCCGGTCGTGCAGCGCCGTCGGCTCACCGAGCAGTCCCTGCTGGCGGCCGGCGGCGACCCCGAGGCGATGGAACTCGACGAGGACTTCCTCGATGCCCTCGAATACGCGATGCCCCCGACCGGCGGCCTCGGCATCGGCGTCGACCGCCTGGTCATGTTCCTCACCGGCCTCACGATCCGCGAGACCCTGCCGTTCCCGCCGGTACGCCACCGCTGACGCCCCTGGGCGGGACCCGTCGGTCCCGGCGTCCCCGGCGTGGGTGGGGACTGCGCCGGGCGGGTGGAATCGTGCCGCCGGAGCGGTGCCGATGGGGTGGGTCGAAGGCCCGCCGGGCGACTGATGACTGCATGAAGAAGGAGCAGTTGTTCACGCGCCGCCGGGCGTTGCTCGCCGGCGCCGCCGCCGTCGCAGCGGCCGGCACGGCCGAAGTGTTCCTGCGGGGCGAGGACGGCGACCCGGTCAGGGCCGCCGCACCCGCCGCCGGCGCCCCGGCGCGCAGCCTCCCGCTGAAGCCCTCCGCCTACCGCCTCCAGCCCCTGACCGGCTACGGCCCCCCGCACGCCGCGCCCGGCCGCACCCCCGTACGCCGCGAGCCGCTGCTGCGGATGACCGGCCGCGGCCGCACCATGGTCCTCACCTTCGACGACGGGCCCGACCCCCGGTACACCCCCCGCATCCTCGACACGCTGGCCGAGTACGACGTGCGCGCGATGTTCTTCGTGTGCGGGGAGATGGCCGTCGACAACCAGGACCTGCTGGCGCGCATGGCCGACGAGGGCCACATCGTCGGCAACCACACCTGGTCGCACCCCCTGCTGACCCGTCTCACCCGCCGTCAGATCCGCTCCGAGATGTCCCGCACCAGCGACGTCATCGAGAACGGCTACGGGGAGCGGCCGCGCTGGTTCCGGGCCCCCTACGGCGCCTGGAACCGCGCCGCCTTCCAGCTCGGCTCCGAACTGGGCATGGAACCGATCGCCTGGACGATCGACACCCTCGACTGGACCACCCCGGGCGCCGGCGTCATCGTCGGCCGGGTCGAGAAAGGCGCCGCCCCCGGCGTCGTCGTGCTCTCGCACGACGCCGGGGGCGACCGCTCGCAGAGTGTGCGGGCGCTGCGCGACTATCTGCCGCGGCTGCTGGACGCCGGCTACCACATCACCGTCCCCCGGCGGCAGTACGCCTGAGGCGGGCGCCCCGCCCGCCCGGTCCCGGCGCCGTCAGCGGACCTCGACCAGGCGGGCGAAGGCGACGACGTTCCCGTCGTAACCGTTCGCCTTGGAGAAACCGCCGCCGCAGGTGATGACCCGCAGTTCGGGGGAGCCCTTGGAGGCGTAGACGCGGTCGCCGGGAAAATCGTTCTTCTCGAAGACCTCGATGCCGTAGATCTCGAAGACCGCGGTCTTTCCGTCCTTCCGGGACACCTCGATGCGGTTTCCCTTCTTCAGCGCCCCGAGCCCGTAGAACACGGCGGGTCCGAGTTTGTTGTCGACATGGCCGACGACGACCGCCGTGCCCTTCTCGCCCGGTGAGACGCCGCCGGTGAACCAGCCGGCCAGGTTCGGGTCCTCCGGAGGCGGCGCACCGACCCAGCCGTCCGCGTCCAGGCCGACCGCCATGACCGGCGCGTCCACCTGGATGGCCGGGATCCGTACCCGGTCCGGCTCGGCGTAGGCCAGCGGGGTCGGGGCCCGGCCGAAGGCTCCGGCGGTGCGGCCGTCGGCGGCCGCCGCGGCGGCCGGCTGCGGCGGGCCGACGTCGAACTCCCCGGACCCGTTGCGGATCAGCGCGAGACCGGTCAGCAGAACAAGCGCTATCACGCCCCAAGGGGCGCGCTTCTTCTGCCGCTCCTCTTCTTCCGCCGCCTCGGACAGCTCGTACGCAGACATTCGCCATCCCCTTTCGACGCGGCCGTCGCCGCGTCCTTTCGCGCATACGAGAACGCTAAGTCCCGGGACGCCAACCGGCGACGGGGCGGCGGCGAACGGGTGGCCCGCGCTCCGCGCCGTGCGCCATCCGAGTTGACGACCGAAGTTATTTTCTGACGGTCCGTGACCTGCGGTGATATCCGGTTGCGCGCATTCCGCCCGGCGTGTCCTCTCACCAGGACGGACCATCGCCGAAATGCGGGCGCGCGCACGGCATCCGAGGGTCCTATCGGGAGGTGCTTTCTCGCCGACATGCCGGGGACGGGCCCCGGGGCGCCTTCCGCGGAGGATCACATGCGTACCACTCGTGTCCTGGCCGCCTCGGCGGTCTCCGCCGCCGCGGTCGCCGCCCTGGGACTCGCCGCCCCCGTCGCCGTCGCACGTGACGGCATGGACGCCAACCCGAGCAACATCGTCGTCCTGCCCAGCGTCATCGCACGCGGCGGCCAGCTCACCGTCACCGTCGACGGCTGCACCGGCGGCGGGTTCATGACCTCGCCGGCGTTCGGGCGGGCCAGCCTGACGCCGATCAACGGCGCCAACCGGACCGCCAGGGGCACGGCGACCGTCAACGCCAACGCCCGGCCCGGCACGTACGACATCACCGTCGGCTGCTCGGGCAGGACCCTGACCCGCCCGGCCGCCTTCACCGTCATCGGCGGTGTCCGCGGCGGTCTCGGCGGCAGCGCCGACACCGGCGCGACGCCGACCGACATGGCCATCGGCGGCGGGCTCGTCGCCGCGGCCGTGCTGGCCGGCGGCCTGTTCTGGATGCGGCGCCGCGCCGAGCGCCGCATCTGACGTCATCCCTTCGAAGAACGTGCGCGAGACGGGCCTTCGTCC